>JAZBOD010000506.1:0-4739 GCA_036350955.1 Desulforhopalus sp.
AGGATATTGAAATAACGATCGATAAACCTTTTGATCTGCGGCCCGAACTTCCAGATCAGGCCGGCCACCAGAAAAAACCGGGCGGAGCGGGAAATCAGCGATACCAGAATAAAACTGAGAAAGTTTGATTGGACAAACCCGGCAGTGATGGTGAACAGTTTATAGGGAATCGGGGTAAAACCGGCGGTACCGACGATCCACACATCGTATTCAAGAAAGTACTGCTGGGCCAGTTGATACTTTTCGGTCAACCCATAAAACCCGACAATCGACATGCCGATACTGTCCATGAACCAGAAACCAAGACCATAACCGAAGGCTCCACCCAGCACCGAACCGACCGCACAGATTGCCGCATACCGGAACGACTTTGCCGGAATCGCCACGCACATGGCGATCAAAAAGACATCGGGGGGGATCGGAAAGAAGGAAGATTCGACAAAGGCGATGGCAAACAGCGCCCACTCCCCGTAGCGGCCGCTGATCCAGGTCATGCAGATGTCGTAGAGCCGGCGCAGCATCCCCGGTTTGTGCACAGCATGCTCAGACACGCCAGCCATACTCCCCCACCAGGTCAACAAACCGGACGTCAGCCAGAGGGGTTACCACAATCGCCCCATCCTTTTTTTCGAGCAACTGCAGGCTCTGGACATACTGGTCCCCCACCGGAATGATCAGCCGCCCGGGATCAGCCAGCTGATCGATAAGCGGCTGGGGAATTGATGGACCACCAGCGGTCACCATGATCGCATCGAAGGGTGCGTAATCCGGCCAGCCCAGGGTCCCATCATCTAGTTTGGCACGGATATTGTAGTAGTGCAGGAGATCAAAGGCCTTGCGGGCTGCGGCGAGCAGGGAGTTGATCCGCTCGACGGTGTAGACCTGTCGGCAAAGGCGGGAGAGCACCGCCGCCTGATAGCCGCTGCCGGTGCCGATTTCCAGCACCGTTTCGTCACCGGTCAGGCTGAGCGCCTGAGTCATAAAGGCGACGATATAGGGCTGCGAGATGGTCTGCCCGGCGCCGATCGGCAGGGGATAGTCACCATAGGCCCTGCTGCGCATCGCATCATCGACAAAAAAATGCCGTGGCACCTCGGCCATTGCCGCCAGAGTGCGAGGGTCAACAATGTCCCGGGCAAGAAGCTGTTCCTGAACCATCCGTTCCCGGCCGGTACCATAGGAGTCGATCACGGTTTTTTCTGCCAGGAGAAATCTTTGGCCCAATCCATATCGTCTTCGTCGGCAGTTCGATATTCGGTTCCGGTGACGATGCCGTTAACCAGGGTAACAATCACCTGGTGGTACTCCGGCTGGCCGGCATATTTTCCCACAACTGGCGCTTTTTCCAGCAGTGTCCGCTTCTCATCCTCAAACAGCCACACCTCTTCGCCTTCGCCAAGTTGCCGCCGTTCGTCGGGGTCGCCGAGGTAGATGAGGACCTCTTCGGCGGTGGACTGGCCGACTTTTACCATCGCCACATCCGAGGCAAGGTGGCGCACCGGGGTGGTATAGCAGCCGGCAACCACCAGGGTGACCAGTACTGCCAAGAGGAAAGGCCGTATTCTCAATCCCATGCCAGTCTCCATATCGGGTTGTGGACAAAAAACAAACCAACACCCTCTATAGTCGGTGACCGGCAATTTTTCAACGACGAATTCCACTTCAGCAGGCGGTTTGCCGGCCGGTAGCCCTCTCTGGTGACGACTCAGGCCTTAACCACCCGATTGAGAATCCGGTAATTTCTCTCGACCATTTCCAGCGGATCAACAACCAAACCTGCCTGAATCATCGCATTATCATGAATCTGTCGCGCGACTTGGCCGGCAAACTCCTCATCTTCGCGAAACAGCGTGGCCAATCGGCTAATCAGAGGATTTTTCGGATTGATTTCCATCTTTTTCTTGCTCGCAGCGAGCCCCGGCATCCCATGCTCTTTTCGGCCGGCGGCGAGAATCCGTTCCATCGAAGAGGTCATGTGCGCATCCGGGTTAACAATCACCGCCGGAGCGTCCACCAGCCTTTTGGAGACGGTGACCTCGGAGACGCTGCTCTCGAGGATTTTCCCCAGCCATTCGGTCAGTGCGGCAACGGTATCCTTGTCGATAGCCGGCTGTTCAGTCCCGCTCTCCTCTGCTGCTCCGGCCTCGTCGGTATCGGCGATTGCCAGATCAGCCCGGTCGGCAGATACCAGCTTCTTCCCGTCGAATTCGCCAAGATGGCTGAGCACGAAATCATCAATCGGCTCCATGGTGTAGAGGATTTCAATATCCTTTTTCTTGAACATTTCGATATAGGGTCCGGCTTCAATCGCCGTACGGCTCGGACCGTTGATATAGTAGATTTCTTGCTGATCAGGAAGCATCCTCAGCAGGTAATCGGCCAAACCCACCGGCTCACCCGCCGTCGATTTGGAGGATTCAAAACGAAGCAGTTTTCCCAATTCCTTTTGGAATTCGTAGTCAGAGGTCACCCCCTCCTTGAGGAAGATGCCAAAGGTCGACCAGAATTTTCGGTATTGCTCGGCGTCCCGCTGGGCTTCCTCGTCAAGGTATTTGAGGAAACGTTTGGTGATCACCTTGCGCAGCTTTGCCAGGAGAGCATTGTCCTGCAGAGCCTGCCGGGAAATGTTCAGCGGCAGATCTTCGCTGTCGACTACTCCTTTGAGAAAGCGCAGCCAGTCGGGAAGAATATTTTTCGAATGCTGGTCAATGAGGATTCGCTGACAGTAGAGGTTTACCCCCGGATCGGTTTTGCCAAAACCAAAAACCTCAAAGTTCTCCTGCGGCACGAAGAGGAGGGCATTGATGGTCAATGGGGCATCAGCGGAAAAGTGCAGGCGATACATCGGCTCATTGGCGGCGTTGCCGATAAACTTATAAAATTCAGTGTACTCCTCATCCTTGACCTCGTTCTTGTTCTTGGTCCAGATCGCCTGTACCGTATTGATGATCTCGCCGTCAAGTTTGATCGGAAAGGAGACAAAGGCGGAATATTGCTTGATGATGGAACTGATTTTCCATTTTTGGGCGTATTCGGCGGCGTCCTCCTTGAGTTCAACGATTATCTTGGTGCCGCGCCGCAGTCCGGCAAGGGGAGTGATAGTGAAGGAGCCGGTGCCGTCGGATACCCACTCGTGGCCTTCACTTTTATCCCAGGACCGGGTCTGCACCCGGACCTGGCGTCCGGCCATAAAGGCCGAGTAAAAGCCGACGCCAAACTGGCCGATCAGGTTGACATCTTTTTGGGCCGCTTCCACCAGTTCGCTGAGAAAGGCGCTCGATCCGGAATGGGCGATGGTGCCGAGATTGTTTTCAAGTTCTTCCCGGGTCATGCCAATACCGGTGTCGGTGATTGTCAGGGTTTTCTTTTCTTCATTGAGGTCGATTGCGATCTCCAGGGGAAGGTGACCGTCAAAAACCTCATCCCCGGTCAGGCTCTGATAACGGAACTTTTCCAGGGCATCGGCGGCGTTCGAGATCAACTCCCGGACAAAAACGTCCCTTTCGGTGTAGAGGGAGTTGATGACAATGTCGAGAAGTTTCCGGGTTTCGGCCTTGAATTCGTAGGTTACGGCGTTATCTGTCATAGTGTACCTCAAAGGTTTGTAGATTGTGCAGCTGATCACCGCCCGCTCCAGTCGGTTCGGCCGGAAAGGCATGGCCCCGACCAGTACGACCTTGTTTGAGCCCCTGGCAAGAGGTGACGAAAACCGTGCGGTGATCCTGCGAGGAAGTCTGCTGCGGTCCAGGGAAAAGTGGCTTTTTCACTGACCATTGATTTTTTGACTAACCCCCGACAAGGGGGTATAAATACCTTCACCAAATTCACTCGGTGAAGCATGAGATGATTTCGGTACTAACCCCCGCAAACTGCGCGGGGATAAGTACCATCACGGAATTCCCTCTTAAAACGCTAAGAGGGAATTTCTCTGGTACTAAGCTCGGAGCCAACGGTAAGCATCGTCGGCGGCCTGTCAAGAGTTGGCCAACACCCCGCACTCACCCGGAAAATGGGAGAAAATCATGAAAATTATTGTCTTTGGCGATATCCACATGGCCGCAGAAGCAGCAAGGCAAATTCCCGGAATCACCTCTGCCGACCTGGTGCTGATCAATGGCGACCTGACCAATTACGGCGGCAAAAACGAGGCCCGGACAGTCCTCGATACCGTCCTGGCCCTCAACCCCGGAGTTCTCGCCCAATTTGGCAATCTCGATCAGCCGGAGGTAAACGATTATCTGGAAAATCTCGGTTTGAATCTCCACGGACAGGCCCGACTGGTTCAAGGCAGGGTTTGCCTGGTTGGGGTTGGTGGCTCCAACCCAACTCCCTTCCACACCCCTTCCGAATTTTCCGAAACAGAGCTGCATACCGTAGCTGAGCAGGCGTTCCGCCAGGGCCTCGAATTCACCGCGCTGGCAGAACCATTGCATGGCAGGAAAATTCCGACCATCCTTATCTCCCACACCCCGCCCCACGGCACCCGGGTGGACCGGTTAAGCAGCGGTGTGCACGTCGGCTCCACCGCCATCCGGACGATCATCGAACAGTATCGCCCGGCATTGTGCGTAACCGGCCATATCCACGAGGCCCAGGGGCAAGATACCCTCGGCGATACCGTGGTGGTCAACCCGGGAATGCTCAGTGCCGGCGGCTGGGTTACCATCACCGTCAATGAAACCGAACTGGATATCTCCCTATCATGAGCCAAGACTACCAGACAATAATTCTCGGCGGCG
>JAZBOD010000507.1:0-2618 GCA_036350955.1 Desulforhopalus sp.
AAAATCGGTCTATTTTCAGAGTACCCCGTTGAGTTTTCAAAAGCAGCTCGACAGTGAACTGCACCGCGGCCTGCAGGGTGTCGCGGTAACCAAAATCGTCGAAGATCCTCTCCCCCCGCGGCTGGTCTACGACCCGGCCCACGCCGACGCCGATGAGGCCGGGGATGTGGCGATGCCCAACATCTCGGTGCTTGAGGAGATGGTCGACATGATGTCTGCAACCCGCTCCTACCAGGCCAACGTCACCAGCATCAAAATGGCCAAACGGATGGCACTCAAGGCCCTTGAAATTGGGAGATAAGCGATGATCAACAACATATCCGGCCCCGGGACCACCACCCTGCCCTCGCTCAATCCGGCCACCACAGCCGGAGGAGCAAACGCCCCGGCCAAAGGTTTTGGCGAAAGCCTTGAGAACATGCTCCGCAGCGTCAACGAGGCGCAGTTGGGTGGTGACCAGGCCATCGAACAATTACAGAGTGGCGGGGTACAAAATCTCCATGAAGTGATGATCGCCGTCGAAGAGGCGGATGTCTCGCTGCGGATGCTGGTTCAGATGCGAAACCGTGCGGTCACCGCCTATGAGGAGATCATGCGGATGCAGATTTAATCCCTCTTCCGCAGCATCAGGGGAGACGGCCCGGCAAAAATGGTCGGTTCCGGCCCAAAACGGATACGGCAGGCAACTAAAAGAGGAAAAGACCCATGGAAGCAATCGAGCAGGGCGGCAGCACCACTGCGGTAGCAGTCCGTCCCGGCAAATACAACATCCTGAGTGTTATCCAGAGCTGGCCCACCTCGAGAAAAATCGCTACCGGGGTGATACTCGCCATCTCTCTGGCACTCTTTGCCGTGCTGATCATCCAGGCGCGAAGCGCAGACCAGCAGTTGCTCTATGCCAATCTCCCGATGGACGACGCCTCGGCGGTAACGGCCTGGCTGAAAAATCAAAAAATTGACTATACCATCAAAAACAACGGCAGGGATATCTGGGTTTCCGCAGCAAAAATCTATCAGACCCGCCTCGATCTGGCCGCCAACGGTCTGCCCAGCGGAGGCGGAGTGGGTTTTGAGGTCTTTGACAAACAGAGTTTCGCCCTGACCGATTACGTCCAGAAGGTCAACTACACCCGGGCTCTCCAGGGTGAACTGGCCCGCACCATCAGTTCGCTGGCCCCGGTTGAGGCCACCCGGGTCCACCTCGCCCTGCCGGAAAAACGGCTGTTCAAAAACCAGCAGCAAAGCGGCACCGCCTCAGTCATTGTCACCCTGGTCCCCGGCAGGAGTCTTGACCAGAAACAGGTGCAGGGGATCATCCATCTGGTCGCCGGCTCGGTCAGCGATCTCGACCCGGAAAACGTCAAGGTCATCGATGCCAACGGCGTCGTCCTGGAGAGCGAAAAACAGGCCAGCGATGAGCAGCTTCTCTCCGCTGACATGCTCGCCTTCCAGCGGGAGGTCGAGCACCGCCTTGAGATGCGCGTCCAGGATCTTCTCGACAAGACCATCGGCCGGGACCGGGCAATGGTACGAATCTCCGCCACCCTTGACTTCGCCAAGGTGGAGAAGACCGAAGAGCTGTTTGACGCCGACGAACCGGTGGTCCGCAGCGAGCAGATCAACCAGGAGAGCAGCGCCCAACCGACGGCGGGGGGAATCCCGGGTGTGGAAGCCAACCTCCAGGGCGCACCTCAGGCCCAAGGAGCCACTGCGAACGGCAGCACCAGGAGTTCCCGGATTACCAATTACGAGATCAGTAAAACCATCAGCCGGGTGGTCAACCCGGTCGGCAACATCACCCAGCTGTCGGTTTCGGTGGTCGTCGCCGATCGTGTCGCCCCCGAAACTGCGGAGGGTGAGGCAGCCAGTGCAACGCCACGCAGCACTGAGGAACTTGCCGGGATAGAGACCATGGTGGCCAAAGCCATTGGCCTTCTCCCAGAGCGGGGCGACATGATCAGTGTGGTCTCCATGCCCTTCGTCGACACTGAGGAGGTTTTGCTCGCCGGAGACACCGGCTCCGCCGCCCCGCTCTACCACTATCTTTCCCTGCTCAAATACGCCCTGATCACCCTGGCGGTGCTCTTCATCTACTTCTCTTTACTCAGACCTGTGGTGAAAACGATGAAAGGAGAGATCCAGCAGCATTTCAAGACTGTCCAGCAACTCGAACGCGAAGAGAGGCAGGCACGCCTCGCCCAACCGGAGGAGCCACCGCAGCCGGTGGATGAAGCGATCACCTCCCTCCGCCGAGAGGTGCAGCAGAACCAGGTCCCCACCGCATTCATCCTCAAAAACTGGATTCAGGAAGGTTAATTTATGGGCATTGAGACACTCACCGGCCTGAACCGGGTCGCCGTCCTGCTGATCTGTCTCGGTGAGGAGGCAACAGCAAAGATCTTTGAGGAACTCTCCGACGACGAGATCCGCCAGGTTACCCGGACCATGGCCAATATTGACCATATTCCAATGGACATCAAGGAGCGGGTATTCCAACAGTTTCGTGACTCCCAGCAACGTTTTGCCGGACTTTTCGTCAAAGGTGGCGATTTTGCCCGCAAGGCGATCGAATCGACCCCGGGAGAAAAACGCTCCCAGTTTCTCCTCGACCAGTTCCT
>JAZBOD010000508.1:0-7767 GCA_036350955.1 Desulforhopalus sp.
ATACTGCCGCAACCAGGCGGCGGTGCCTGCAGCAAGGCCTGCTGAGGCGAAAAAGCTTACGGCAAAGGCGGTGGCGGCCAAAACAAACAGGGCAAGAAAGCGGCTGTAGTCCCTGGCCGAATAGTGGTGCCGGACAACGGCCAGGTTGCTATCGGGCTCCCGGGCGATCAGGGTGGTTGCCAGGCCGACCGCCATGCACCCGGCCATTGCCAGGTAGGTGACCTGCCAGGCGCTGTACTGGTAAGCAGCGGCGCTGGTACCGAGGAGGCCGGCAAGAAACAGGGAACCGGCACCGGCGACCAGCATCCCCCCGCGATAGCCGGCAATGTACATTGAGGCAAGCAGGGCCTGCAGGCTCTCTTCGGCACACTCGATCCGGTAGGCGTCGATAACGATATCCTGGGTCGCTGAGGAGAAGCCGAGCATGACCGCAGCCAAAGCCATCAGGGTCAGACTGTGCTGGGTCGCGGCCGGATCAATTGCCGCCATCAGGAGGATCGCGGCAACGATGCCGAGTTGGCTGAGCAACAGCCAGCCGCGGCGCCTGCCCAGGGTCCTGGTCAGCAGCGGCAGGGGCAGCAGGTCAACCAGCGGGGCCCAGAGAAATTTAAAGGAGTAGCCCAACGCCGCCCAGGAGAAGAAGGTCACCGCCGCCCGCTCGACCCCGGCCTCACGCAACCACACCGAAAGGGTAGAGAAAATCAGCAGGATCGGCAAGCCGGCGGAAAAACCGAGCAAGAGCATCACCACCGCCTGGGGGCGCAGCCAGGCGATCAAGATTGCCCGCCAGCTCCGATTTTTCCCGGAAGATTGGCTCATTGTTGTCTTTTCCGTGTAAGAAGGTTATCTTGACCTCAGGATGCAATGCTGTCAACCCGGCCAGGCTGGAGCGCATTTCTTCGCCCCAGATACTTAATAGAAATACGACGGCCTGTCGAGAACCACTTCCCGATAAGCAGATGACTATTCATACCCACAACACCCTCTCCGGGAAAAAAGAGCCCCTGAAGACCATCGAGCCGGGACATGTCAAACTGTACGTCTGTGGCATAACCTCCTACGATTACTGCCATATCGGCCATGCCCGCTCGGCACTGGCCTTTGACATGATCGTCCGCTACCTGCGCTACCGCGGCTACCGGGTGACCTATGTCCGGAATTTTACCGACATCGACGACAAGATCATTGCCCGGGCCAACGAACAAGGGATCAGTTCCGAGGAGCTTGCCGAAAAGTTTATCGACGAATTCTACACCGATATGGACGCCCTCGGCACCCTTCGGCCCGATTTCGAGCCGAAGGCCACCGAGCATATTGCCGAAATGAAGGAGCTGATCAGTCAATTGATCAGCCAGGGCAAGGCCTATCAGTCCGGCGGCGATGTCTACTATGTCGTCGAGAGTTTTCCCGGGTACGGCAAGCTCTCAAAACGAAATATTGAAGAGATGCAGGCCGGGGCGCGGATTTCGGTGAACGAGCAGAAACACCACCCGATGGATTTTGTCCTGTGGAAGGGCTCAAAACCGGGGGAACCGGCCTGGGAGAGCCCATGGGGACCGGGCAGGCCTGGTGGGCATATCGAGTGCTCGGCGATGAGCAAAAAATTTTTTGGTGACACCTTCGATATCCACGGCGGTGGGCAAGACCTGGTTTTTCCCCACCACGAGAACGAGATCGCCCAGAGTGAGGGGGCGAGCGGCAAGCCTTATGTCAATACCTGGATTCACCACGGTTTTGTCACCATTCGCGACGAGAAGATGTCCAAGTCTCTTGGTAATTTTTTGACCATCCGCGACATTCTTCGCCACTATCACCCCGAGGTGCTCCGCTTCTTTGTCTTTTCCACCCACTATCGCAGCCCGCTTGACTTTTCCGAGTCGGCGATGCAGGATGCCGCAGCCGGCCTGGAAAGGCTCTACGAGTGCGTTGCCGCGGTGGATGCCCTGCCCGACGGGGGCCAGCGCGGTACAGCGACCATCAGCAGTGCCGATGCCGAAAAGCTTGGCGCCCTGCACGACCGTTTCCAGGAAGCGATGGACAATGATTTCAATACCGCGCAGGCCCAGGGGATCTTTTTTGATACGGTAAAGACCATCAACCGCCTCCTCGCCGGCCTGCCGGGTGAGCCGGTGGCTCGCGATGTTGCTGTGCTCAAACAGTCCACCGATACCCTGAAAGAGCTGGCGGCAATCATGGGCCTGCTTCGCGAGGATGCCCGGGCCTTTCTCGATGCCCGTCGGGCCTCGCGGATTGCCGAAAGCGGCCTTGAGGTCGCGGCAATCGAGGCCTTGATTGAGGAGAGAAACCGCTGCCGAACCGAGAAAAACTGGGGGAGAAGCGATGAAATCCGTGCCGAGCTGCTCAGCCACAATATCGAAATCCAGGATGGCCCGGGGGGCACCACCTGGTCGGTGAAAGGCAGTTAGCCCGCCCCTGTTGAGGAGGTGAGAGCCATGCGTCGAGCCGTAGTCGCCAACCGTTTCTATCCCGGCTCAAAGGAGACCCTGACCCGGGAGGTCGATGGCTTTTTGGCCAATGCAAAACGAACTCCAGGCAAAGCGCTGGCGGTAGTCAGTCCCCACGCCGGCTACCTCTACTCCGGTGCCCTCGCCGCCGGCACTCTGGCGGCAGTAACCATCCCCGAGTCGGTGATTATCCTCGGCCCCAACCACCACGGCCGCGGCGCGGCGGTTGCCCTGTCGGCCACCAGCTGGCAGACCCCACTGGGGGTAGTGCCGGTCGACCAAACTTTGATTGATCTCCTGCTCGAGCAGGAGCCGATGATCGAAGTGGACGAAAGCGCCCACGCCGCAGAACACTCCCTGGAAGTTCAGCTCCCCTTTCTCCAGCGCCTCCAGCCAGAGCTGAAAATTGTCCCCCTGGTGCTCGGCCAGCTCAGCTTTGCTGAATGTCAGGCCCTTGCCGCCTCCCTGGCCGCAGCAATCACTGCCGCCGGCGGCGACCACCTCCTGGTCGCCTCGAGCGACATGAGCCACTACGAGTCCCGCGAAGCGGCCAGCCAGAAGGATCACCTGGCCCTTGCGGCAATCGCGGCAATGGACGCCGAGGCGCTCTACCGCACGGTTTTTACCGAACGGATCTCGATGTGCGGGGTGATCCCGGTGGTGGTGGCGATCCTTGCCGCCGGGCTTTTAGGGGCAGAACACGCCGAGTTGATTGGCTATACCGACTCCGGCTATGTGACCGGTGACAGCCATCAGGTGGTCGGTTACGCCGGAGTGGTCATCGACTGATAACCGCTGCCATGCCAAGCAAATTTTCTTGACACCAAGGGCCAAAACCGCTATAGACTCGCCACATAACCGGCAAGACTTGGGGGATGGTCTAATGGCAAGGCAGCGGACTCTGACTCCGCCTATCAAGGTTCGAATCCTTGTCCCCCAGCCAAATAAAAACAAGCACTTAAGTTTAAACAACCTTAGGTGCTTGTCTCTTTTCAGGGGTTTTGTCCCCCTCCTGCCCCACAGTTAATCCCCCTCAAATTCCATAATCGCGAAGATATCGCAGTCGGGGATCCGCTGGCGGCCTTGTAAATCGGGGAGTTCGATCAAAAAGGCACATTCAACGATATGGGCGCCGAGCCGGCGGACCAGGTTGACCGTGGCGCCGACGGTACCCCCGGTAGCGATCAGGTCATCGACGATCACCACCCGCTCGCCGGGGGAGATCGCATCGCGGTGGATTTCCAGAATTCCGGAGCCGTACTCGAGACTGTAGGACTCTTCGTAGGTTGCCGCCGGCAGTTTGCCTTTTTTGCGTACTGGGACAAACCCCAGACCGAGTCGATAGGCGACCACCGCACCGAAGACGAAGCCGCGGGCATCGATCCCGACGATCCGGTCAATTCCCTTGCCCTCGTAGCGGGTACTGAGGATATCGCAGGCGTGGCGGAATGCCAGAGGATCCTGCATCAGGGTGGTCAAATCCCGAAAGATGACCCCTTCGAGCGGCCAGCCGGGAATACTGCGGACAATATTTTTCAGATCCATACTTTTCTCTCCCTGTTTTTCGCTTATTCTCCGCAACCGCCCAGCCGGTTGATGGTCTTGACCAGCAGTCTGGTAACATTGTCGGCATTTTGCCGGAAAACCGCAAGAATTTCCTCCCAGGTCACCGGCGGTTCATCCTCTTTCCAGCAGTCGTAATCGGTACTCATCGCCACTGCGGCGTAGGGGATACCGGCTTCATTAGCCAGCATCGCTTCCGGGGCGGTGGACATATTGATCACGTCGGCGCCCCACAGCCGAAACATTTTCGATTCGGCTACTGTTGAAAAGCGCGGCCCCTCAATAGTCACCACGCAGCCATTGGGGTGGCTGGTCAGGCCAAGTTCAGCGGCGGAGGCGATCAAAGCCTGGCGCAGCCCTTCGTCAAAGGGTCTGGCCATGGCGGTATGGTGGGCCCCGTCGGCGAAGGAATCATAAAAGGTATTGTGCCGAAAACGGGTAAAGTCGATGAATTGGTCAAGGATGACCAGATCCCCCCGGGCAATTTCCCGGCGGAGGCTGCCACAGGCGGTGGTGGCGAGGATGCAGTCGGCTCCGGCCTCCTGCAGCGCCTTGATATTGGCCCGGTTATTCACCTCAGTCGGGCTGAACTGGTGGCGGCGACCGTGTCGGGCAAGGAGCAGGGTCGGGACATCGCCGATGGTTCCGGAAAGCACGGTGGATGAGGGGCTGCCGAAGGGGGTAGTGCATTGAATTTTTTGCGGGCTGGTGAGGATATCCGGGTCATCCAGCCCGGAACCACCGATGATGCCAATCGTTTTCATAACAGATCCGAAAAAGAGAGTGTTGATTGCAGGTATCCAGAGTGTCAGGGTCAGATCGATCTACGGAAAAGCCACTCCGCCCGATTGATCTACCATACCGGTGCGCCGGTTGTCGCGAAAATCAAGCCTGCAAAGGAAAAAAACCGGGAATAGCTGGAAGATTGCCGGTTGCTGACTAGAAAAAGCTTGGCGCTATTATGGTTTGACATTGTGGGGGTATCCGCCGATAATGAGCTAAGATCCTGAGCCGGCAATAGAAGTACCTTCACCAAATTGACTCGGCATGGAGAACTGAGAAATCCCTAAACCAGCACCTATCGGCGAGCAGGACGCGGTTTCCATGTCAAAAGTGAGTACCATGCTAGAATTGCGCAAATTTGTCGCCCCGGAATTCATTTTCGGCCCCGGGGCATTAAGTCTGGTTGGTCGCTATCTCGCCAATTTTGGCGCGAAGAAAGTACTGGTGGTTACCGACCAGGGGGTTATCGATGCCGGTTGGGCCGGGCGACTGACCGATCTGCTCAGCCGTGACGGCCTCGACTTTGCCCTCTTTTCGACGGTCTCCGCCAATCCGCGGGACATTCAGGTGATGGCTGGCGCCGACTTCTACCACCAGGAAAAGTGTGATATCATCGTTGCCGTTGGCGGCGGCAGCCCGATGGACTGTGCCAAGGGTATCGGCATTGTCAGCACCAACCATGGCAATATTCTCGATTATGAAGGGATCGATAATGTCGATATCCCCGGACCGCCGTTGATCTGTATCCCGACAACCGCCGGCACCGCCGCTGATGTCTCCCAGTTTGCCATCATCTCCGCCACCGCCGAACAACGTAAAATCGCGATCATCAGCAAGACCATGGTTCCCGATGTGGCCCTGATCGACCCGGAGACCACCCTGACGATGAACAGCCACCTCACCGCCTGCACCGGGATGGATGCCCTGGTCCATGCGATTGAAGCCTACGTTTCAACGGCCAACTCACCAATTCTTGACCTTCATGCCCTTGAGGCGATCCGCCTGATCTGTGCCAATCTGCCCAAAGTACTGGCCGCGCCGAATGACCTTGCCCTCCGCGCCAACCTGACCCTGGCCAGCCTCCAGGCTGGGCTGGCCTTCTCCAATGCCAGCCTCGGCGCGGTCCATGCCATGGCCCACAGTCTCGGCGGCTTGCTTGACCTGCCCCACGGTGAGTGTAACGCAATTCTTCTCGACCACGTGGTCGGTTTCAACTTTGCCGAAGCTGGTCCCCGGTATGGCGCCATTGCCCAGGCAATGGGGCTTGAGGTGGCTGGGCTCACCGACAGCCAGAGCAAATCGGCAATTCTTGCCGGGATTGCCTCTCTGAAAAAAAGTGTGGGAATCCACAGCACCCTCGGCAATTGGGGGGCAACCTCTGCCGATATCCCAGTCCTTGCGCAAAAGGCGCTGGCCGACCCCTGCATGGTCACCAACCCCCGGTTGGCTAACCAGCGGGATATCGAGGTCATCTATGAAGAAGCTCTCTGACCAGCGACAAGAGAGAGAAAAACTGCGCCAGTCGATAATCGGCCTCGGTGAACGGTCGATCCGCAAAAGCTACTATCCGGAACTGCAGCAGCGTATTGCTGACCTGGAGAGATCCAACCTGGAGTTGCAGGCGGAAATCAAGGAAAAGCTGGCCGCCCAGGAGTCGGCGAAAAATCTCACCCGACAACTCCAGCAGGCGCAAAAAATGGAGGCGATCGGCACCCTTGCCGGCGGTGTTGCCCATGATTTCAACAATATCCTCTCGGCAATCATCGGCTACAGCGAACTGGCCCAACTGCATCTCGCCCGGCACTGCCAGGATCTCGACTGCCCCGTCGGCCATGACCTGGAAATGGTCCTCCAGGCTGCTGGACGGGCCAGAGAGTTGGTTCGGCAGATCCTCACCTTCAGCCGTACCCAGGATTACCAACGGGTTGCCTTGCAACTTGGCCCGGTAATCGATACCGCCATCGCCCTGCTCCGCTCCTCTCTGCCCCGCTCGGTGGAGATAACCACTGGTCTGGAAATCCCCGAAGCGCTGGTCCTTGCCAACGAGACCCAGCTGCACCAAATTATCATGAATCTTGGCACCAACGCCTACCACGCCATGGGCGAAGCCGGTGGAGTACTGGCTATTGACCTGAAAAGGGTGGAAATCGATCTTTTTGACGAAAAATCCCATAGTCTTCAGCTGGCCCCAGGAAAATATCTGCTGTTGCAGATCTGCGACAACGGCTGCGGCATGGAACGCCGGATAGTCGATAAGATCTTCGAGCCCTATTTTACCACCAAACCCAAGGAGCGGGGAACCGGTCTGGGCCTTGCCGTGGTCCACGGCATTGTCAAGAGCCACGATGGCCACATCAGCGTCTACAGCGAGCCGGGCAAGGGCACCAGCTTCCAGATCTACCTGCCGGAACTGGTCGGCCAGCCCGAGGAGAACCGGCTACAGGAAATCAACGATATCCCCCTTGGCCAAGAGAGTATCCTGGTGGTCGATGACGAAGCGGTGGTTGCCGTTCTCCACCAGCGGATCCTCGAAAGCCTCGGCTACAGCGTAGAGATCTGCACCACACCGGAAAAGGCCCTGGCTCTGCTCACCGCCGACCCCTTAGCCTATGACCTGCTCCTCACCGATATGACCATGCCGAAGATGAACGGGGCAATGCTCACCCAGGCCGTGCTCAAGATCCGGCCGACCCTGCCGGTGATCCTCTGCACCGGTTTTTCCGAACTGATCAACGAACAGAAGGCCCAAGCTATCGGGGTCAGGGCCTTTGCCATGAAACCACTGGTCCGAAAATCGATCGCTACTACCATCCGCCAGGCTTTACAAGGGGACGGAGTTAGCTTAACAACTTAATAGCATTGGCTTGCGTATTGCGTTGTTGCGTTGGGGACGGAGTTTCCTTATAAACTTAATAGCCGTTGGCTTGCCCATTAAGTTTATAAGGAAACTCCGTCC
>JAZBOD010000509.1:0-12303 GCA_036350955.1 Desulforhopalus sp.
ATAGCTGGGCAGGCCCGCTTCACTTTCCTGGGCGGCAAGGTGGTCGCCTTTGGGGAGCAGGTCGATGATCCGATCTTTTGGTTTGAAGCTGTTGCTGTAGAGATCGACGCCGAGGCCGGCAAGGGCCGTGGCCTTTTCTTTGCGCTGGGCAAGGGTTTGGTTTTCTTCGCTCATTGTTACAGTGTATCCCGAGGCCGGCTTTTGCCGGGAAACGATGAAAAAAAGCGGCAGAAATCTGCCGCTTCTCCCTGTTTTTGCTCTGTTGCACCCTGGAATTACCGGGAATGCGGTTATCTGTCAATGGCAAAACCGGTATGTCGGCAATTCTTCGTTACCCCGCGAAGGGAAAAGCCGGCGCCAATGGCAGTTTTGTCTTGCTTATCCTGGTGGCGCCGCCCCGGCGATCGAAGCAGTTGGCGAATGACGGATGTGGTCATCGGCTGCGACTACGCCATGATCGATCTGGCCATGGTTAAACAGCAGAATAGAGAGGAGCCAGCCGTAGCAGCACACCGCGGCAACTGCTGCCAGAGGCAGGAAATAGCCAAGCGGACAAAGGATCAGTACCGTCAGCCAGTGCAGGAAAATCACCCACAGGGAGTGGAGACGGATGGGGAAATCATCGTGCCTGGAGATCACCGCCAGACCGCTCAGGTTCCAGCCGTAAAGGGCGGTGAAGGCATGCATCCGCAGCAACGGCAGGGTCTGTTCCGGGTCGTAAGAGGGAGAGAAGGCCAGGAGGATATAGACGATTCCACTGATCGAGGTGATCACCAGAAAAACGATTCCGGAGGTGAGAAAAGCCTTCTGTTGCATTCTTTCCCCTTCCCGTAAATACAGGTAGAGAACCAGGGAGACACTGAGGAAGAGAATCGAGGCAATAGCCACCTGGGGAATAAACCAACCCGCGAGGATGAACAGGAAGAAGATGATTACCCCGAGGTTGATTATCCAGAAAGAGAGGGCCTTGAGTACTCCGGTTGCCGGTTCGGAGGGGCTTTTCATCAGGGCGAAAATCACCGACATGCTGATCAGCGATACCGGAAAGGAAAACCCGAGGAAAAAGGTGTCGAGGGTAAGTTTTTTTAAGGTGAACCAGTGGCCGAACTCGCTGTTGAGGATCGCCATGCTGGACATCACCAGACCAAGGGAGAGACAGAGCAGGGAGGCCTGATGAAATTTGGCCGCAGTAGGCTCGCTCCTGGAAAAGAGCCCCTTTGGCAGGCAACTGCCGAAATGGCTGATCCGAACCTTTTCGGTGATGAGCACCAGAAGAAGGGGGATAACCAGGGTCGGCAGGTACCAGTGCATGAAGGCACAAAAGGCAAAGGTCAACGACAGGAGAAGAAAGCAGAGGCCGAGCCGACTCAGGGTGTGGCGGTTTTCGGTGAAATAGATGAGCAGCGTGCCGCCGCTGCAGAGGTTGAAGAGGAAAATATGCAGCCGTTCGAAATTGAGTACCGCCGGAGGGACCAGGTGATGGAAAAAACCAAAGGCCATGGCGGTGGTCATAATCAACCAGAACGTGATTCGTAGCCTCTGGCTCACGTGGTATTCCTTTTCAGGTGCCTCATTTACTCGCGGTGTAAACCGAGCAGGTAGCGGAGCGCCGACTCCAGGGTGGAATGGCGAAAAGTAAAACCCGATTTGAGAAGTTTCCGTGGTGACGCGCGGCACCCCGACAATACTATCTCAGAGGCCATCTGTCCATAGAAGAGCCGTAAAATTTCTGCGGGTAACGGTGGCAGCAGCGGGCGACCGGTCAGCCTGGCTAGGGTTGTCATGAATCCGGCATTGGTTGCCGGCTCCGGAGCGACGATGTTCACCGGCCCAGCGATTTCCGGACAGGTCAGACAATGCAGCATGGCGGCGATCATGTCGTCGCTGCTGATCCAGCTGATATACTGGCTGCCGGAGCCGAATCGGCGAATGAAACCAAGGGGCGCGGTGGCAAGAATCCGCTGCAGTCCTCCCCCCTGGGGGGTGAGGCCAACCCCCAGGCGCATAACTACGGTTCTGATTCCCGCTGCCTGGGCTGGAGCCGCTGCATCTTCCCAGCGGCGGCACACTTCGGATATGAAGTCAGTGCCGGCGGGAGAGGATTCGTTGATCTCGCCACTGCCGGTATCGCCGTAATAGCCGGTGGCGGAGGCGGTGAGCAGAACCTTAGGTGGTCTGTTGACGGCGGCGAGAGTGCGGACCAGAAGTGCAGTACCGTCTATCCGGCTGCTGAGCACCCGCTGCTTCTGCTCCTCGCTCCAGCGGCTGAGACCAATGTACTCCCCGGCCAGGTGGATGACTGCGTCGAGTTCAGGGAGGTCTTCAGGTCTGAGCAGTCCGGCCTGGGGATCCCAGTATATTTCCCTGGCGCTGGCGACCGGGCGACGGACCAGGGTATATACCTGGTGGCCGCCGGTAGTGAGCAGCGGCCGCAGGGCACGGCCGAGCACTCCGCTGGCCCCGCTGATCAGAATCCGCAAAGGGGTGAGGCTGCAGCGGCGGTGGAGATTGAGGTCGGCGGTGAGTACCGCCTGTCGGTGCCGAAAAAGTCGGCGCAGACCCCGTTCGGCAAAGCGGTTGGCCCAGGCGGGGAGAAAAGCGTGTCCGGGGAGAGCATAGTCGATCTGGTCGTGAAGTTGGGCACCTTCTGGGCAATCGGCGAAAAAGTGGCGGTGCGTCCAACTGGCGAAGGGCCCCCGTTCCTGGGTATCGGCAAACATCTCCCCCGGCCGCCAGGCGATGTGGCGGGCATGGAAACGAAAAGGAATCGGCCCGAAATGCATCCGCAGACCGACCTCCGACCCTGGAGCGAGGCCGCCGCGGCGGAACAGCACAGTGGTCTTTTCCCATGGCGGCAGCAGACGCTCGAGGGCGCCTTCTCGGCTGTGCCAGGTGAAAAGCTCCGCTGCGCTGGTGCCAGGATAGGTGCTGTAAAAAGAGAAGCGGTGCGGTGGCTTTGCTGTTGGCAACTATTAATTCTCTTTCTTTTCTGATTTTTTCGAACCAGATACTTTTTTTCGGCTCTTTTTTCGGGCCAGGGCCAGACGGCCTGCCGCGGCGCGCTTTTCCGCACGGGCGATGAGAAACTGATGGACGCAGACGTTTTCCCTGGGGTTGGCGGAACGGAGCTGGGTGTAGTTCCCTTCGCTGTCCATCTCCCAGACATTGCGGGTATTTTTGAGCTGCAGATCAAGGAGCTCGCGGAGCAGCAGCTGATGGCGGGGGGATTCGATCGGGGCGGAGACCTCGACCCGGCTCTCCAGGTTGCGTTTCATCAGGTCGGCGGAGCCAATATAGTACTCTTCCGCCCCATTATTTTTGAAATAAAAGATCCGGGTATGTTCCAGGAAACGGCCGACCAGGGAGATGACCCGAACATTCTCGGAAAGGCCGGGAATACCCGGGCGCAGGCGGCAGGAATCCCGGACAATGAGGTCAACATGGACTCCGGCCTGGGAGGCCCGGTAGAGGGCCTCGACGATATCGCGGTCCTCAAGGGCGTTGGTCTTGAACTGGATCAATGCCGATCGTCCCTGCTGCTGATGGGTGATCTCCCGGTCGATTTTGCTGAGCAGAGCCTTTTTCAGCAGCTTTGGCGAGGGGAGTATCTTGTTGTACTGTCGCATTGGCGTGCAGCCGCTGGTCAGGTAGTTGAACAGTTCAGTCAGGTCGGCGGCAATCTCCGGATCAGAGGTAATCAACCCGAGATCGGCATAGGCCCGGGCAGTGCCGGCATGGTAGTTGCCGGTACCGATATGGGCGTATCGGCGCAGGCCGTCATAATCTTTGCGGATGACAAAGATCAGTTTCGAGTGGGTTTTCAAACCGACCACGCCGTAGGTGACATGAATCCCCGCCTCTTCAAGAAATCCGGCCCAGCGGATATTGGCCGACTCGTCAAAGCGGGCCATCAACTCCACCACCACCGCCACCTGTTTGCCGTTCAGGGCGGCATCGATCAGGTACTGGATGATCCGCGAGTTTTTCGCGGTGCGGTAGAGGGTCATCTTGATCGCCAGCACCTTGCTGTCTTGACTGGCCTCACGGAGGAAACGTTCAACTGAGGTACTGAAAGACTCGTAGGGGTGTTGCAGCAGGATATTGCGCTGATCACGGATGGTGTGAAAAATGTTCGGGTCGTCGCCCAGCAGTTCGGTATTGTCCACCGGGTAGTGGGGGGGGAACTGCAGGTCGGCACGATCGATGGCGGCAATTTCAAAAAGGTCACGGAGACCGAGAATACCGTCCACCTTATAGACATCGGTGGCCTCCTCGACGCCCAGTTCGGCGGCGAGCTTGCCGCGGTGTGAATCCTGCATTCCCCGGCCAATTTCCAGGCGGACGATCTCGGCGAACTTGCGGTCACGCAGGGCCGATTCGATCATCACCAGCAGGTCGTTGGCCTGTTCTTCAGCCTTTTCGGTGATGGCGTTGCGGGTGACCCGAAAGGTTTCGCAGGTCTCAACCTCCATTCCCGGAAAGAGCAGTTCGAGGTTGTTGCTGATCAGGTCCTCGAGGAGGATGTAGGTGTGTTTTTGTCCCACCCGGACGAATCGGGGTACATCTGAGCTGGTGGGGATCTTGATCCGGATCAGGTAACTGTGGTCGCTTTCCGGGTAACGAACGCTGACCAGCAGGTTGATCGACAGGTTGGAGATAAAGGGGAAGGGATGGGCCGGATCCATCCCCTGCGGGGTGAGCAGGGGGTAGATTTCGTTTTTGAAGTAGCCATCGATCTGTTCCAGGTCGGCCTTGCCGAGATCCTTGTACTGGAGGAGTTTGATGCCCTTGGCGGCGAGCAGCTTTTGCAGTTTTCGTTCAAGACTCAGTTGCTGGTCAAGGATCTGCCGAACCACCAGATTGCAGGCATCGATCTGTTCCTGAGGCAGGCGGCCGTCGACGGAGAGGCTGCGGACACTGGCACCGACCTGCTGCTTGAGGCCGCCGATCCGCTTCATGAAAAATTCGTCGAGGTTTGAGCCGATTACCGCGAGAAAGAACACTCTGGCAAGGAGGGGGTTGCGGTCATCCTCCCCCTCATGGAGCACCCGTTTGTTGAACTCCAGCCAGGTCAGCTCCCGGTTGAGGTACCACTCTGAAGAACTGAGATCGAAGGTCGTGGGTCCCGGGGATTTCTTATCCGGGTTTGGCTCGGCTGGGGCAATCTCTTGGGTCGTCTTGACATTCATCGGTTCCCTCGTTGGCGGGCAGATAATTTCACGGAAGAGTGTAAAAGCGAGTGAATATGGTTATCGTAGCAGAAATAGTCGGCAAAAGTCACCAGTTATTGTATCTTTTTAATGATTTATGCCAAAGGAAATGTGAGGATTCGGTTAATCTTCGGCCTGTCGGTTGATTTTTGCACGGTGATTCTTGTGCTCAAGGGAGCGTCCCGGCACGGGATCTTTGCCGCTCATCGGGATTGGTTCCGCCCATCCCGGTTGACATTTATCGGCAGGTATGGGACGATGGCGCTCAATTGCCAGGCAATCTTTTCTCTTTACTTCAACGACAAAACTCAAGGTATATGGATTCTGTCGCCAGCTGTTTTCCCCCATCCCTCGGTTTGCTGAAGCTGGAGGCGTACCTGCCGCCGAAAAGCCCCTGGCGGGTCTGTCTGGAGCCGGTTGAAAAGGGGCAGGGCCAACTTCTCGACACCTTTGACGAAAAACTTTTCCAGGAAGAACGTCTGCTCCTGCGGCTGGGGGATTATCTGCTGCTGATTGATCTGGCCGGCGGCAGTCTCGTCGTGCAGCATGCGCCGAACATCTGGAAATTTGCCGCCGAGCTTGCCGAGGGCCCGGTGCGGGATATCCTTGCCGGACTTACCACCCTGCGGGCCTTTGTGCCGGTTGCCAGCCTGCGCGTCCAATGGCAGCACGGCGCACTCCGTGACGATGAGGCCAAGGCCGGAGTCTGGGTCAATTTCCTTCGCCTTGGCCGGGGACGGCGGACGGTGCGTCTTTTCCTTGCTGAGATGCTGCGCGGTTACGATCAGGCTCGAGACGACCTGCTTCAGGCTCTCTCGGCCACTGGTGCCCAGCCCGGGTGCCAGTTGGCCGGTCTCTATAGCGAACTGCGCATCTCGCCTCGGAACTACAGCGCCAAGCCGGTAATTCCGATGCAGGCTGAGGCCCCGGCGGGGGAGACTGCAGTGCTGATTATTGCTGCCCTTCTCCGGGTTGTCCGGGCCAATGAGGAGGGGATAATCGCCGACTACGATACGGAATTTCTCCACGATTACCGGGTCAGTCTGCGCAAGGTCCGTTCGCTGCTCAGTCTTTTCAAAGGGGTGTTCGACGCCAAAGAGACCAGGCGTCTGCAAACCGAGTGTGCTGCCCTGATGCAGGAGACCAACCGGCTGCGTGACCTCGATGTCTATCTTCTCGAGCAGGCGGAGTTCCACCGGCTGGTTCCACCCGATGTAGATCAGGGTCTTACCGAACTGTTTGCCCATATTGCCGAAGAACGCCAACGGGCCTACGCGGTGGTCTGCAAGGTGCTGCACAGCAGCCGTTACCGCAAACGAATCGCCCGGCTGGAAAAACTCTTTATTGACGGGAAGGTGCCTTCATCTGGGCCGGCGGGACAACAACCGTCGCTGGCCTTTGCCGGCCGTCTGGTGATGAAAAGGTACCGCAAGGTGTGCCGGGTTGCCCGGCAGATCGACCGGAACACTGCCGATGAAGTCGTTCATCAGTTGCGTATTCAGTGCAAGAAGCTGCGCTATATCATCGAATTTTTTACCCCGCTCTTTGCAAAGGGAGATCTGGACCCGGTTATCAAACCACTCAAACTGCTCCAGGATAATCTCGGCAACTTCAACGATGCTTCGGTGCAACAGCACTTTCTTGGCGACGTCCTGACGGCCAGCCTCGACAGGTTTCCCGGCAGGGAGATAATGGTCGCCCAGGCGGTCGGAGCTCTGCGGGCCATGCTTTACCAGCGGCAGCTGGCGGAGAGGGCTTTGGTGGAAGAGAATTTCATGATTTTCGACAGTGCGGAAACCAGGGCAACCCTGCACCAGCTTTTTCCCTCAGAGGGCCTTTGAGATGAAGATTGTTGCCTGTTACAGCAATAAGGGGGGGGTGGGCAAGACCGCTACCTCAGTGAACATCGCCTATGCCGCAGCCCGCGAGGGTCGACGGACCCTGCTCTGTGATCTTGATCCGCAGGGTGCATCGGGGTTTTATTTTCGGGTTAAACCTTCGAAAAAACTTCAGGAAAAGACTTTTTTCAAGGATGTCAAAGGACTTTTGGCAGCGATCCGCGGCAGTGATTTTCCCGGCCTTGATCTGCTGCCGGCGAACCTCAGTTTTCGGGATTTCGATATTTTTCTGTCGCGGATGAAAAACAGCCGCTCCCGGCTGAAAAAGGCGCTCAAGGAGATGGACAGCGATTACCAGGTGGTCATTCTCGATTGCCCACCGAATATCTCGCTGCTCTCGGAAAACGTTTTCAAAGCGGCTGACACTATTGTCGTGCCGGTGATCCCGACCACATTGTCAGCCCGCACCCTTGAACAGCTCTACAATTTTTTCAGGGAAAAAGGCTATCGTCGCCGCAAGCTGGTACCGTTTTTCTCGATGGTCCAGAAGAGGAAAAAACTGCACCAGGAGACTATGCTGGCGCTCCGCAAAGAGTATTGCCACTTTTTGCCTACCGTGATCCCTTTTTCCAGCGAAATTGAGAGAATGGGGGTCCACCGGGCGCCACTGGCGACCTATGCCGGCCGAGATCCGGCAGCCCTGGCCTACAAGGCTATCTGGCAGGATATCGAGAAGGGTTTACAAGCAGGCTGATCACCGTCAGCTGCAGATGGTGCATCACCTGGGTAGATGGGGGACGTTGGCATGGCAAAGAAAAAAAAGAAGTGCTGCAAGAAATACAAAAAAAAAGGTGGCAAGCGCTGCTCGAACTGTCCGGACCGCTAGGGCCAATCTGGTCGCCGGGCTGAAATGAACAATTACCCCTCGACCATCAGCCCCGCCGCAGGGCACCGACCCGACGGCCATTGATCGAGCGGATCACATAGCGGCCCCGGCTGAGCAGACTGGCGTTCCAGGGACAGCGAAACTGCACCTCCCGGCCGGGAAAGATTTTGTTGATATCGCGGTAGGAGACATCAAAGCCGACCCCACCGAGCGAGATGTCGAAGAGGTCGACGTCGAGTTGCCGTCCATCGCTGAGGATGAGAATCACCCTGCCTCGCTGCTGCTCCCGCTCATTGACCCGCCGGTTGAGGAGGCAACGGGTCATCTCAGAGCACTTATGGCAACGCACCGTATAGCGGCGTAACCCGGGAGCAAGAGATACCATCCGTTTCGCGCCGCAGGCAAAACAGACAAAGCGCATCCTGCCGTCAACAACCCTGACTGTTTTGGTCCTGGCCATAATCCTCCTTATCTCATCTTCTCCACGCTAACTACTCGCTGCAGTTGGCGCCTTCCAATCCGGCAACCCTGCCGAAACTGATCTATCCGACAATCTTGTCCGATAGAGGTAATCAGAAAAACAGAATTTTTCAACAACAGGTTCACTCCACAGGGGTAAGGGGAACGGCTAACTGTCTGGCTTTCGGTCGAGCTTTTCCATGGTTCAAAACAATAGACTCTGCTGATGAGGATAATTTCGGCAATCCTGTCAAATATATTTTTTTCTGATAGGCGAGTTGTGATAGAATTCAGCAGAGTTGATCCCAGCTTTGTTGCTCTTTTGTTGTCCCCCAAGGGAATCCGCTCAATTTTCGCAACTCACCTGCAGCGATGTTTTTGACTTCTCAAAGGGGAATATTCCCTCTTTTTTATTTGGGCGGCTTGCCGGGAGGCTGGATATGGGTGCACTGTTGAAAAAAATGATACCGACCAAGGTCAAAACCAGACTGTTGAGCGTGCTGGGGGTGCTGATTACCCTGATGGTAGCCCTGCCAACACTGCTCTCCTACCGCAGTGAACTGGCGGCGACCAACAGGCAACTTGAGGCGGAACTTAAGGTGGCAATCGCCCATGGCGTGGAACAAATCACCCAGGAAATTCCCAATCAGCTCCGGCTCCTCGGTCATACTGTTGCCGCTTCCCAGGAGGTTCAGGATTCTCTGATGTACCAGGACCGGAATGCCCTCCACGGCAATGTCGGCCCACTCTACGTCAACCTGCAGAAGATTCTCGATCTCAACGTTTTTCACTTTCATCTGCCGCCGGCCACCTCTTTTCTGCGGGTGCAGAAGCCAGAAAAGTTCGGCGACGATCTGTCAAGTTTTCGGCACACCGTGGTGCAGGTCAACCAGACCGAAAAGGATGCCGTCGGGATTGAGGCCGGGGTGAGCGGAATATCGATGCGGGCGGTGGTCCCGGTCTTTTACCTCAACCAGAAACATGCCGGCTCCGTCGAATTTGGTGCGCCGGTCAATGATGCCCTGGCGGAAAAGATCAAGGCAGCCGTCAACCAGGAGGTATCGATAATTGTCCCGGAGGCGAATGGCTTTAAATATCAGGCGAAAACCCATCAGATGACTATTCCCGAAGGCAATTATTCCTTTCTGCGAGAAGTTATGCAGAACAAGGAGGTTACCCTGAAAAGAGTCGAGAAGAATGGCAGAAAACTGCTCACCGCCTACCAGGTAATCGACGATTACTCGGGGAACGCAGTTGGTATTCTCGCGGTGCCAAGGGATATCGGCTCGATCCTCGCCGCTGCTCAAAAAGGGGCCCTACGGTCGGTTGCTTACGGTGCTCTCTCGCTCGTGCTGATTCTAGGCTTTGTCTACTTTCTCTTTGTGCGGTTGATAGACCGGCCGATCCACACCTTCAACGGTTTGCTCGAGGCGGCCAGCCGGGGTGATCTCGGTCGGGAGGATGCCGGCTTTACCATCACCCCGGTCAATTGTTCAGATAAAATGGGCTGCGGCAAAAAGGAGTGCTCGATGTTCGGCAGGGAGGGGTATTGCTGGGAAGAGGCCGGTTCGGCTGCCAGCCATGTCCAGTGCCCAAAAATTCTCAGTGGCGAGTATACCTCCTGCAGTCAGTGCAAAGGGGTCTTTCGCAGCGTTGTCCAAAACGAATTTGCCGAACTGGGGGCGTATCTGCACGCCTTTATCGCCAACGTCCGCAAACTGGTGAGTGATATCGGCGAAAACAGTACTAATCTGAGCAGTTCTTCGCTTGGTTTGGCGCAGATTTCCGAACAGATCGACCGGGGCTCCGCTGACTCAGCCGCCCGGGCCAACTCGGTTGCCGCCGCCGCTGAAGAGATGAGTTCGAATATGGCTTCAGTTGCCGCGGCCACTGAACAGGCGGCGGCCAACGTCAAGGTGATGAGCAACGCCACCGAGGAGATCACCATGACGGTCAGCCAGATTCAGGGTTCGACCCAGAGCGCCAAAAAAATCACCGGTGATGCGGTGGTCCAGGCTTCTGATATTTCATCTAAAGTTGACATGCTCGGCAGTGCCGCCATGGATATTGGCAAGGTCACTGAAACCATAGCCGAAATCTCCGCCCAGACCAACCTCCTGGCCCTCAATGCGACTATCGAAGCAGCCCGGGCCGGTGAGGCTGGCAAAGGTTTTGCCGTGGTGGCCAACGAGATCAAGGATCTGGCCCGGCAGACGGCCACCGCCACCGGTGAGATCAAGGAACGGATCGAGGGGATCCAGAACTCCACCGATGTGACTGTTCAGGGGATCAAAAGGATTTCCGAAATCATCACCGAAATCGATGCCATCGTCTCCGGGATTGCGGTATCTCTCGAGGAGCAGAGTGCGACCATGGCCGAGTTAACTACCAACATAGTTCAGGCCGGCGAGGGGATCGGTGAGGTCTCGGAAAATGTTGCCCAGAGTTCCACCGTGTCACAACAGATCTCCCAGGATATCTCCGAAGTGAACGTCGCCGTCGGGGAGATTGCCGGGGGAACCGGGCAGGTGGCCAAAAATGCCGAAGAACTCAATCGCCTGGCCGAGTCGCTGAAGGTGTTGATTCAGAAATTTTCCCTGTGAGATTTTCCAGGAAGAGTACTTTGTCGAGCCTGTCGGGCCACTCTGGTAAAATTGAGACAGTCTCCCCTGAGAATCTCGGCAAAGCTTGGAAAATGGTACAAAATACGCTTGAGCAGGTCTGTCAACAATGATAGGATAGCAGCCAGCCCGGCTCGACCAGCAGCCGGAGAGTCTCGCTGAGGCGCCCGGCGGAACCGATCGATTCCTCGGGAAACTGGAGGGACGTCCGTTCCGCCGGCATGCTAGCGCCCTGAGGTGGCAAAGGAGGTGACCCGCAAGCCAGAAATGACCGCCGAATGAAGTCAGCTATCCAATCATTCAAACAAGGGAGTGAGTATGATGTTAGTTAGGAAAATTTTAGTACTCTTCCTCTTCACTCCGGTAATGCTGTTTTTTGCGGCGCAAACTGCGACGGCAAAGAAGGCTGAGACCATTGAAGAGCTGGTGGAGATGTACGACTCTTCCTCTTGCCAGGACTGCCATGAGGAAATTTACGAGGAGTGGCAGAAATCCCTGCATGCCCGGTCGATTTTTGGGCCGGAAGGGGTGGGCAGGACCGCTGCAACCTTCCGAACCACCATTGAAAATGGGCTGATGGAATGGCCCCATTCAGGAGTTGAGTCACCTGAAGATGTCGGGGTAGAGCACCTGATGATCTGCGCCAAATGCCATCTGCCGCAACTGGCCGATGCCGAGGACAGTGTTGCCCAGGAGATTGTTGAAATGGTGTATGATTTTGCCGAATGGGGTGACGAGGATGCCGCCGAAGTCCTGCAGTCGCTGAACATTGGCTGCACCATTTGCCATGGCCGGAATGCGATCATCCACAAATGGACCGATGGCCCGCCGGAACCGGGAGTGATTTATGGGAAAATCGAGGGTGACCACGAGAGTGAAACCCATCCGGTTCTCAAACACGGGCCGGTCATCAAGGAATCAATCCTCTGTGGCCAGTGTCATGGTCTCGGACCGAGTTTTGAACTGCAGAATCCCACCCAATGCGCCACCCTTTACGGGGCGCATCTGTACACCTACATTCCTGAAGGCGGAACCCACACCTGCCAGGAATGCCACATGGAAAGAAGCGGTCTCGGTCACAATATGCAGAGCTATCGGGCACCGGAAATGGTGGCGATGGCCCTGGATGTTGAAGTTGAAGCCCAGGCCTATCAGTGGCGGAACGGCAGTACCATGACCCCCGAAGCCCATGTTCTGGTGGAGATCACCAACAGAGCCGGCCATCCCATCCCCGACGGCTGACCCACTCCAAACCGGGTGGTCCTGTATGTGACCGCGAAAACCAAGGA
>JAZBOD010000510.1:0-2745 GCA_036350955.1 Desulforhopalus sp.
CGAGCCGTCGATGGGGCTTGCACCAATCCTGGTGGAGCTGATCTTTGATATCGTCAAGGAACTCAATCAGCGGGGAATCACCATTCTGCTGGTCGAGCAGAACGCCTTGATGGCCCTCTCCATAGCCCACCGAGGCTACGTCCTGCAGACCGGTGAGATCATCGTCGGCGACACTGCCGGCAACCTCCGCAACAACACCGCGGTGCAGGAGGCCTATCTGGGCATATCCTGATCTCGGCTAAAGGGGACGCCCGCCAGGGGATCGGTGCCGGCGAGGAGCCCATCTTCGCCGTTGCCGTTCTCCAGATCCATCGCTAAGAGTCTGGCGTAGTGGCCACCTTGGTGCTGAAGCTCCTGGTGGCTGCCCTGTTCGACTATCTGCCCCTGGTGCATGACGATGATATGGTCTGCCCGGCGGATGGTGGAGAGCCGGTGGGCGATGACCAGCGAAGTGCGCCCGGCAAAACTGTCGGCGATCGCCTGCTCAAGAATGTTTTCCGACTCGGTGTCGATTGCCGCGGTGGCCTCGTCGAGCACCAGAATCGCCGGGTTGCGGCAGAGTACCCTGGCAAAGGAGAGCAACTGCTTCTCGCCGCTTGACAGTTCAATCCCGCCATCACCGATCAGGGTATCGAGCCCCTGGGGAAGCTTGTCGATAAAGCGCCGCATCCCGGTCCTGATGAGGATCTGCTCCACCTCTTCCCGGGAACGGCCGGTATCCATGACGATATTGGCGAGCAGGCTGTCCTGGAGGATGAAGCTGTCCTGGAGGATTACCCCGACCAGGGTGCGCAGTTCTCCAAGGGGCAGGTCGGCGATATCGGTATCGTCCAGGAGTATCCGTCCCTGCTGCGGTTCGTAGAAGCGGAGGAGCAGGCTGACCAGAGTGGTCTTGCCTGAGCCGGTGGTTCCCACCAGGGCGACGGTCTGGCCCGGCCGCAGCTGAAAAGAGACCTCACGGAGAATCGGGCTGCCCTCCTGGTAGGCGAAACTGATCCGGTCAAACTCGAGCTTGCCGGTGACCCGTGGCAGATGCCGTGGCCGGCTGGGCTCGGTGATCGCACTGCGGCTGCCGAGGAGCTGGAAGATCCGTTCCGCCGAGGCCATTGCCGACTGGACCACCGAATACTTCTGGGAAAGCTCCCGCAGCGGCTGGAAAAACAGCCGCATATAGGAGATGAAGGCTACCAGTTCGCCAAGCGTCAGGCGCTGCCGGAGAATCTCCCCGCCGCCGTACCAGAGAATGATCGCCAGGGCGGCGGCACTCAAGAATTCGGTAAGCGGCATGAAGATCCCGAACAGCCGGATCTGCCGGAGATTACGGTCGAGATAGCCCCGGCTGAGTTCCTCATAGGTGATCCGGTAGCTCTTTTGCCGACCGAAAAGCTGGACGATCGCCATCCCCGCCAGGGTCTCGGCGAGGAAGCTGTTCAACTTGGCCAGCTGGGTGCGGATTGCCCGAAAACGTTCCCGGGCGAGGCGGGCAAAAAGCACAGTGATCAGCAGGGCGATCGGCACAAAGAGGGCCATCAGCCCGGCCAGGCGGGGATTCATCCAGAACAGCAGGAGGAGGATGCCCACCAGGCGGAGCATGTCGTTGAACAGGGTGACAATGACCGAGGTGAACATCTCGTTCATGTTCTGGATATCGTTGGTCAGCCGGGTCACCAGCCTGCCGATCGGGTTGCTGTTGAAAAAGGCCAGGTCGAGGCCAAGCAGATGGTGAAAGAGCTTCTGGCGGACACTGTGCATCACCGATTGGCCAACCCATTCGAGGACCAGGGTCTGGATGAAGGAGGCGATGAAGACAATAACGATCAGCCCGGCGTAGAGCAGGGCGGTTCGGCCGAGTCCGGAGAGCCGTTCGGGCCCGGGGAGCTGGTCGGCGGTGATATAGCGGTCGATGCCGATCTGCACCAGATAGGGCAGGCTGAGGGTGGCCCAGGTGATGAGCAGGGAGATGAGTACCGCCACCGCCAACCCGAGCCAGTAGGGCCTGGCAAACTGCAGCACCTTCCCCCACAGCTGAAGATCGCCGAGGTTGCCCTCCCGGGCCTCATCGCCGAAACCGTGGCCTTTCATCGCCCTGTGCCCTCCGGGCCGTTTTCGCCGGCCATCTGCTTGACAAACATGCTCCGGTAAAGGTCGTTGTCCCGGAGCAGCTCCTGGTGGCTGCCGATATGGCTGAGCTGGCCGTCGGCAAGGATCATCGTCCGGTCGGTCATCGACAGCAGTTTGATCCGGTTGGAGACAATCAGTACCGTCTTGCCGGCAAAATGGTGCCGCAGGTCGGCGAAAACCAGATGTTCGGTGGCGACATCGACAGCGGAAAGGCCGTCGTCGATGATCAGCACCGGCCGGTCACAGAGCAGGGCCCGGGCGAGCGCCAGCCTTTGTCGCTGTCCTCCGGAAAGTTTCACCCCCCGTTCGCCGATCAGGGTTTCATAGCCCTTCGGCAACTCGAGAATGTCCTCATGGATTGCCGCCTTCCGGGCGGCGTTGATCACTTCGTCGCGGTCGGCTTCGGGCCGGCCGAGGGCGATATTGGCGGCGATGGTATCGGAAAAGAGCACCGGCTCCTGCCCGACATAGGCGATCTGGTCGCGGACCCACTTGAGCGGCAGGGTATTGACATCGTGGCCGGAAAAAAACAGGCAGCCGTCGCTTACCGGATAGAGCCGGGCGAGCAGTTTGCACAGGGTCGATTTTCCTGAACCAGTACGGCCGGTAAGGCCATGGATCCCC
>JAZBOD010000511.1:0-2737 GCA_036350955.1 Desulforhopalus sp.
TCTCTCCTATGTGACGTTTTTCCCGGCAGTACTGTTCGCCGCTTTTTTTGGGGGTTTCTGGGCGGGGGTAACCACCACGCTGCTCTCTTCTCTGGTTGTCATTTTATTTTGGCATGCAGCCGTAGCCTATCCAGTGCACAACCCGGAAGACCTGCTCAACACCGTCTTTTTTGTGGTCAGCGGAGTTGCCGTGGCCTTGATGGTCAAGCTGATCGATCAAGCCCAGGCCGAAAAGGCCGTGGCCCAAAGCGAAGCGGCAATCCAGGAGGAACGAATCAAGGCAGCGGAACTGCTCCAGGAAAGTGAGGCCCGGTTAACCAATATCATCGAGGGGACCCGAGCCGGATCCTGGGACTGGCAGGTTGAGACAGGGGCAGTGGTAGTCAATGAGCGCTGGGCGGAGATGGTCGGTTACAGCCTGGCGGAACTTGCGCCGATCAGCATCGAGACCTGGGCTGGCTTTGCCCATCCCGACGATCTGATCCAATCGAACCGGCAGCTGGACGAGGTCTTTCGCGGCGAGCGCCCCTACTATGATTTTGAAGGCCGGATGAAACACCGCAATGGCCAGTGGCTATGGATCCGCGGTCGCGGCAAGGTGGTTGAGTGGAGTAAGGAGGGGAAACCCCTGCGAATGGCCGGGTCGCATATCGATGTTTCCGACCGGAAACAGGCTGAAGAGATGCTGGCCTCCTTGGGGCGGGAACTGCAAGTCATTCTCGATACTGCGCCCATCGGCCTGATCAAAACCATCGACCGGAAGATCGTCTGGATCAATCCAATCACTCTAAAACACCTGCAATATTCGCGGGAAGAGCTGTTGAATCAGACTTCCGAACAATTTTTCCCTTCCCGGGAAGCCTATGAGCGGTTTGGGAAAGATGCCTATGCCGGACTTTCCCAAGGAAAAACGGTACAGGCAGAACTCAGCCTGCACCGTAAAGACGGCAGCGTCATTTTAGTCAGGTATGCCGGCAAGGCGGTCGATGCCCGGGATCTCTCCCGGGGAATTATCTGGATCTTTGAAGACATCACCGATCGCCGGCAGATGGAAACCGCTTTTCGGGAGAGGGCAGAGATGTTTTCCGCCCTTTTTGAAAAAAGTTTTGCAGTTAAGCTGCTGCTCGATCCTCATGACGGCAGAATCATCGATGCCAATTCTGCGGCCCTGGCTTTTTACGGTTACTCCAGGGAAGAGATGAAGGAGATGTTGATCGCCGATATCAACATCTCCCCACCTGCCGAGATCAAGGAATTGTTGGACAAAGTTGCTTTTCAGCAGGAAATCCTGCCTCTCTACCTGCAACACCGTCTGGCTTCGGGAAAGATTTGCCAGGTGGAAGCCTATCCCAGCCCAATCAAGTTCGGCAGCCGGACCCTGCTCTACGCCATAATCCATGACGTAACAGCCCGCAAACAGATGGAGGAGGATCTCCGTACCAGCCGGGAAGAGGCTCTCGCTGCCGATAGGGCCAAGTCAAATCTTTTGGCCACGGTGGCCCATGAATTTCGTACCCCGCTGAGCTTGCTGAGCAGCAGTCTTGATATTCTTGACCAGTATGGTACGACCCTCAGTTCTGAAGAGATCGACCGGCAAAACGCTTTCATCCGCAGCGCCTCACGCCATCTGGCCACCCTGGCCAATACGGTGCTGAACTATTCGGAAATGATTCGTGTCAAAGATCACGGGTCGACAACTCTTCTTGATATTGGCGGGTTTTGTCAGACTCTCGCCGACGAGGTGCAGGCGGCATGGGCCAAGCGGCATGATTTTGAGGTTCGGATATTCCCCGAATGTGGCCTGCTGGTAGTCAACGAAAACCTGCTGCGGCGTGTTGTGGAAAACCTGCTGGTCAATGCCTTTCAGTATACCTCCCCCGGGAAAACCATTTCTCTTGAAGTATCCAGGGAGGATGATTGGCTCAAATTGGTTGTCCGCGACCAGGGTATCGGTATCGAAAAAACGGATCTGGCCCGGGTTTTTGACTCTTTCACCCGGGGAAGCAACGTCGGCCAGCGCCGTGGCATGGGACTGGGGCTGAGTATTGTCAAGGATGCTCTGGTCAAATTGGAGGGAACAATCAGCGTTGACAGTGTGGTCGGAACGGGAACGAAAGTCGAGGTGAGGATCCCCTGGAACGTTGGTAAATAGTACGAGCTACCAGCAAAGAACCGCTTCGCTTATCCTGCTGTGTTGTCAACAAAGGCAACAACCTGGTTCGTGCCGGCGCCAGCGGCGGCATGATCAGCGTCATAATCGCCAAGGCCAGCTACCCTATCGGCTCCGATTTAGCAAAAGCCGCACGAGGTCCTGATTCTCGTCTCCGGCAAAAAGGTCAGCTAGGAGACTGACGAGAGATTCAAAGAATAGATCCTGCACATAAAAGGGTTAACCACCAACATCATTTGCCAAGGGCCGGTACAGGATCAAGCGGATGCATGATCTTCGGCGGCATGCAGCCACGTATGCCTCCAGGTCTGGTACTCCCATAGAAATCGTCAACAAGGTCATTCTGCGCCATGCTGACCTCTCAACCACTCAACGGTACCTCGGGAAGGTGAACGACTCCGAAGCCATCAGGAGGATTGAGACTCTTTACGGGTAGCCCTCCTCTACGGGCGGAGGACAGGCAATCCTCGCCCTTGACGGTACAGCAAGACACCTCTCGCAGGGGGCGGTTGCACTTTTTGAGAAATTCTTTGGTAAGCTCTTCCTTGCAGTTTCTCCATTTGTGAA
>JAZBOD010000512.1:0-10998 GCA_036350955.1 Desulforhopalus sp.
GGGGATCCATGCTCTGGCTATCCTCGCGACAATGCGCAACTTTATTCGCCGGCAGCTGATCTATCGTTCAATCCAGCTTCAGCCGGAACCAGCCTGGCATCACGGGATGCAGGCCAGAGAATTCCAGAACAGCTACTTGCCGGCACTGAAACTGGACGGGCGCTGGACAGGGACCCTCGACGGCCACCCCTACGCCCTCTATATGAACTTTTCCCGGGCTGGGGGGTACTCCTGCGCCGGTTTGAAACGTTGGCTGGCGCTGCTTCTGGAAACCGAATTCCGTCTGAAAGGTTCCCCGCTGCCGCCACGGCTGGTTCTAGAAGAACTCTTCCTCCGCATGCTCCGAGGGACACCGGGCTTACCCCGGATCAAGCCTGGGGAAGGATATTGAAAATCTGTCGAACAGTGCTATCTTAGTACCTGTGAAATCCGCTTCTGGTTTTTTCAAAGAATACCTTTCATCAAGCGAGGTATCCCCTCTGCTGTCGGAGGGGATTATCGCGCTTTTGGGATGCGGGTTCCAACTCGCCTTAGGGCAAAAATGACCTCCCTGGCACGATGCCGGGGCCACAGATAAGGATCAAACCACCTTAGAGGATATGACAGAGCACAAAAAACACCGGCAGGGTTCGGTACTTACCGAAGAGAACCTGGAGATCAAAGAACCGCAGCTCTACAGGGTTCTCCTCCATAATGACGACTATACCACCATGGAGTTTGTCATCTATGTTTTGGAGAGTGTTTTTCGGAAATCTCCCGCTGACGCTACCCAAATCATGCTTAATGTCCATAACCAAGGAGTCGGCGCCGCGGGAGTATACACCCGCGAGATCTGTGAAACGAAAATTGCCGTTGTCCACCAGCTGGCCAAGGAGAATGAGTTTCCGCTGCGCTGTTCAATGGAGCCCGTCTAACCGCTGGAAGGGTCCCTTTCACATACCTGGATGCAAAAGATTATGCTGAGTAAAACACTGGAAAAGGCCCTGATTCTGGCGATAAGAGAGGCAAAGAGCCATAAACACGAATACGTCACTGTTGAACATATGCTCTATGGTCTGCTCCACGACGACCTAACTAGCTATATCATCAGCGAATGTGGTGGCTCGACCCAGATCCTCAAGGAACGTCTCGAACAGTTTTTCCTCCGGGAAATTCCCAAACTGCCCCCTTCCGGTGCAACCGAGCCGGCGCAGACCATCGCCTTTAACCGGGTCCTGCAACGGGCAGTTGCCCATGTGCAGAGTTGCGGCAAACAGCAGGTGGACAGTGGTGACGTACTGGTTTCGATCCTCAACGAAGAGGAGTCCCATGCGGTCTATTTTCTTACCTCGGTGGGTATCGGCAAAATGGCGGTGATCAATTTCATCTCCCACGAGCTCCCCGCCGAAGGCCTGCAGAAAGAGCCCTTCGCCTCGCCCCCCGATTCTCCGGGGCCCCAGAAGGGAGGGGGGAAAGATGCCAAAGCACTGGAAGAGTTTACCGTCAACCTCGCCGAAAGCGCTGCGAGCGGCAGGCTCGACCCGTTGATTGGCCGGGATCTCGAACTCAGCAGAATCATGCAGGTGCTCTGCCGACGGAAGAAAAATAACCCTCTCCTGGTCGGAGAGCCGGGGGTGGGGAAAACCGCAATGGCTGAAGGACTTGCCCTGCGTATTCATCAAGACAAGGTTGCCCGGGCCAATGGCGAAAAACCGGTGGTTCCCGACCTGCTTCAGGATGTAGAGATCCACCTCCTCGATATGGGAACCCTGGTGGCCGGCACCAAATACCGCGGTGATTTTGAAAAACGGCTGAAAAGTGTGGTCAGCGCGATTGAAAGCAAAGAGAATGCCATCCTGTTCATTGACGAAATGCATACCATCGTCGGGGCCGGTGCAACCAGCGGCGGGTCGATGGATGCCTCCAACCTGCTCAAACCGGCGCTGCAGGCTGGGGTGTTGCGCTGTATAGGTTCTACCACCTACGAAGAGTATAAGAACCAGATCGAAAAGGACCGTGCCCTCTCCCGGCGGTTTCAGAAAATCGATATCGAAGAGCCCTCCGTGGCCGATACCCACCTCATCCTCCGCGGCCTGCAGCCAAAGTATGAGGATCACCACAAGGTACGCTATTCCCGCAGCTCGGTTCAGGCGATGGCCGAACTGGCTGACAGGTTCATCAACGAACGTTTTCTCCCCGACAAGGCGATCGACGTGATGGACGAGGTGGGCTCGCTGTTTCGCCTGGAGGGGCGACAGGGTTCGATGGTGAAAATCGGCGACGTCGAGCGGGTGGTCTCGCGGATTGCCAGGATACCGGCAAAAACCAACACCAGTTCTGATCTCAGTGACCTGCGGGAGCTCGGCGAGCGGCTCAAAGATGTGGTTTTCGGCCAGGATCCGGCCATTGACTTCCTCGCCCGGGCGGTAAAACGTTCCCGGGCCGGACTGGGAAACCCGGATGCCCCCACCGGCAGCTTTATTTTTGCCGGCCCTACCGGGGTGGGAAAAACCGAGGTGGCTCGCCAGCTGGCAGCGATCACCCGGGTACATTTTGAGCGCTTCGACATGAGCGAGTACATGGAAAAGCACGCGGTGGCCCGCTTGATCGGCTCGCCGCCGGGCTATGTCGGTTTTGATCAGGGCGGGCTGCTCACCGAAGCGATCCGCAAACATCCCTACTCGGTACTGCTTCTCGATGAGATCGAAAAGGCTCACCCGGATATCTTTTCCATCCTGCTCCAGGTGATGGACCACTCGACTCTCACCGACAATTCCGGGCGAAAAGCTGACTTCCGCAATGTGATCATCATCATGACCACCAATGCCGGCGCACGGGAGATGACCGGCAACAGTATCGGCTTTGTCACCAGCAAAAAGGGGCGTGACCAGACGGCGATCAACAAACTCTTCGCCCCGGAATTCCGCAACCGTCTTGATGCCATCGTCTCCTTTCAGTCCCTCGACGGTCCGGCAACAGAGCGGGTGGTCGACAAACTGATCGGCGAATTGGTCGGCCAGCTTGCCGAAAAACGGGTGAAAATTCGTCTGAGCGACGCAGCCCGCAAATACCTGGCCCACAAAGGCTATGACCCCGATTATGGGGCAAGACCACTGCGCCGGCTGATTATGGAGGAGATCGGCGATCCGCTTACCGAGGAGATCCTCTTTGGCAAGCTCGCCCGAGGCGGGGACGTCTTGGTCGAGGCACAAGACGACACGATCAGTTTCAGTTACAGCCGCTAGCCTCCACCTCTGCGTCGGGTTATGGATCTGGTGATCTATACCGTTTAGCGCAGGGTTGGGCGATCTTTACCGCCAGGGGAAAAAGGAGAGAACCATGGAAGAGTGCATCTTCTGCCGGATCGTTGCCGGGGAAATCCCGGCAGACAAACTCTACGAAGATGAAGAGCTGCTCGCTTTCAGGGACATCGCTCCCCAGGCCCCGGTCCATTTTCTGGTGATCCCGAAAAAACATCTCCGCGACCCTGCCGCTCTCGGCGCAGAGGATGAACACCTCGCCGGGCGGATGCTCCGGGTTGGCGCACAGGTTGCAACCGAAACCGGCATCGGTGAGGGTTTCCGGATGATAATCAACAACGGTGCCAAGGCCGGGCAGGTGGTCTTTCACCTGCATCTCCATGTCCTTGGCGGCAAGGATAAACCCTGGCCGATCTGAGCCGCCAGACCAACTCGACCCGTTCCGTTCCGCCCGTCTTTGGTGAAGGGACGGGATCGGCTCCTGGGGAAATGCGGATTGCGGCGGCATGAATTTGTCCTCTTTTGACAGCAGCACTCTGGCCAACCATCTGCCGCAGGGCGTTCCCCTGGTGCTGCTGCTGGTTATCCCGGTTGTTGCAGCATTTTTCCTGCTCCTGGCGGTGATCGTCCTGCTCTTTGTCCGATCAGCGGCCGTGGGCCGGCTGCGCCGGGTAAAAAAACAGCTGGTTGAGGCCGAACAGCAGCTGGCCGACCGGGCGGCAGAGGCGAGGTATCAGGAACTGAGGGCGGCTAAGCTGCTCACCCTGCTGAAAAACGATCGCCGCCACGCCACCGCCAAGCTCCGCCTGCTGGAGGAGGCCCGAGAAGAACTTCGCCTTCAGTTCAGCCACCTGGCGCAGCAGATCTTTGAAGAAAAGAGCCGGGGGTTCAGCGAACTCAACCGGGAAAAACTTGACGCCATCCTCTCCCCTTTCAACCGCCAGTTGCTCGCTTTGCAGCAGGAGATCCAGGAGGTGTACCGTCACGACAGTCGCGAGCGGCTCTCCTTAAAAACGAAATCCTCCAACTCCGCGAACTGAACCGCCAGGTGAATCAGGAGGCAATCAATCTGACCCGGGCCCTGCAGGGCGACAAAAGAGTTCAGGGCAACTGGGGAGAGATGGTCCTGGAAAAGGTCCTCGAGCGCTCCGGCCTGCGCCGCGACCACGAATACCACTGCCAGGGTGGGTTTCGTGATGCCGATAACCGTCTGCAGAAACCAGATGTGATCATCCATCTGCCCGAAGGCAAGGATATCATCATCGATTCGAAGGTCTCGCTGGTCAGCTGGCAACACTATGTCAACTGCCGCGACGAAGACCAGCGGGCCAAACATCTCGCTGACCATATCAAGGCGGTGCGGGAACATATCCTCGCCCTCGGCCACAAAGATTACCCGAGGCTTCTTGGCGTCCACTCCTTTGATTTCGTCCTTCTTTTCATGCCGATCGAGGCGGCCTTTCACGCCGCCTTTGAAACAGATGATAAGCTGCTTGATCAGGCCCTGGCCAGCAATATCGTGGTTGTCACCCCGACGACCCTGCTCGCCACCCTGCGCAGCATTGAAAATATCTGGCAATTCGAACGACAGAGCCGCAACTCTCTGGAGATCGCCCGTCGCGCTGGGTTGATGTTTGATAAATTTCGCCTTTTTATCGAGGACCTCGATAAACTCGGCCGGCAACTGGCTTTGTGTCAGAGCAGCTATGAATCAGCCATGGGCCGGCTTACCCGAGGCCGCGGTAATCTCGTTGCTCAGGCTGAACAACTTCGAGACCTCGGTATTCAGGTAAAAAAGGAGCTTCCCCGGACCATCACCGACAGTGCCGAGACGACCAGGACCGAGACCATGCCAACACCGTAAAGCAGAGAGAGCACCCCAGCCGACATTGCCAAGCCTGAGAAAACATGGTAGTGAAACGGTTTATCACTTTTCCCTCTCCTCTACGACAGGTGCCGTTGTCCTGATCGGCAGCATCCCACCCTTTCGCCATGGAGGTCCCGATGCAGCTCCACCACCATTTTATCGACATCGCCAAACGGTTCGCTAAAAAAAAGGCCATCCACGACTTTACCACCAACCGGGAACTGACCTACTCCCGCTCGTTGATCGCCACCCTGCTCCTGCGACGGATTTTTGCCAAACTCGACCCGGGTTTTATCGGAATCATGCTGCCCACCTCAGCGGGCTGCATCCTCACCAAGATCGCGGTCTTGATGAGCGGGCGGACGCCAATCATGATCAACTACGCAACCGGCGCCGAACAGAACGCCAGATACGCCCAGGGAAAATGCGATTTCCGGACAATCATCACCTCCCGGGCCCTGCTCGAAAAAATTGAGTGCCCCTTTGTTGACGGGATGCTGTTCATCGAGGATATCATGGCCGGAATCACCCCGCTGCAGAAGGTTGTCGCAGCGCTCAGTGCCGCCCTGCCGGCCTCGATAATCAAACACCTGGTCCATACCGGCCAGCCGGACGATACTGCAGTGATCCTCTTCACCAGCGGCAGCGAGAAGGATCCCAAGGCAGTTCAGCTGACCCACAGGAATATTCTCTCCAATATCACCTCAATCACGGAAACCTTCAACTTTCAAAGTGATGACATCTTCATGTGCACCCTGCCCTATTTCCATGTCTTTGGGCTGACCACCAATCTCTGGCTGCCGATCTACCACGGCACAACCCTGCTTACCTACGCCAACCCCCTCGACTTCAAAAAAGTCTGTACGCTTATTCATCAGCACCAGGCCACCTTTCTGGTCGGTACCCCCTCCTTTTTCTGGGGCTACCTGCGCAAATCGGTGCCAGGTGAGTTTGCCTCGCTGCGCATCGCCCTGACCGGTGCCGACAAGTGCCCCGATGCCCTGCGGGAAGGCTTTAAAAACAAACACAATATTACCGTCTACGAAGGATACGGGGCAACCGAGTGTTCCCCGGTGATCTCCACCAATACTCCCGACTTTAACCGGCCTGGCAGTGTCGGCAAACCGATCCCCGGCCTCCAGGTACGGATCGAGCATTACCAGACAGGTGAAGAGTGTCGTCCCGGCGAAGACGGCCGAATCCTGGTCAAAGGCGACAGCGTGATGAAGGGCTACTTTAACGATTTTGAACAGACCTCCCTGCATATCCGCCATGGCTGGTATGATACCGGAGATATGGGCAATATCGACGCAGATGGCTATCTCTGGCATGTCGGCAGATTGAAGAGATTTGTCAAGATCGGTGGCGAAATGGTCTCCCTGGTGAAGATTGAGGATGTCCTGGAAAAATACCTCCCCGAGGAGAGCCACTGCTGTGTAGTGGAGATCCCCGATGCGATCAAAGGGGCGCGTATTGTCGCCGTGGTCACCGCACCGCTGGACGAGAGAGCTGTCCTCCAGAAGATGGGCAAGCATCTGCCGGCCATCGCCCTGCCGAAAATCTTCCTGGTCTGGGAGTCCCTGCCGAAAATGGGCAGCGGCAAAATCGATTTCCGGACTATTTCCGAGATGGCCAGAGAGCAGCTGGCCCGTAAAACCATCCCATGAGTCCCGGGTTCCAAGAAGACCGGGCCTCGCCGGCATGGTAGGCGGAATTACACCATGAACCCCGAAACAAGCGACAATCAACGACACCACGGCTGGGTGGCGGTGCGGACGTTTTTTCGCTCTCCGCTGTTTGACATCATCCAGTTTCTGGTGCTGATCGCCATCCTCTGCCAGCTGGCCATCGGCAGTGCTGCAAGTATCGGTTACAACTGGCAGTGGTACCAGATTCCCCGCTATCTGTTCCACTCCTCCGAGGCTGGGCTGGTCGCCGGTCCCCTGCTCCACGGACTGTGGATCACTGTCCAGATCTCTCTGGTCAGCCTGGTCTGTGCCTTGCTTGTCGGCCTCCTGGTGGCCCTGCTCCGGTTATCCAACTCCTTTGTCGGTCGTGGTTTGGCGGTACTCTACCTGGAAACCAGCCGCAATACCCCGCTGTTGATCCAGATCTTTTTCATCTATTTCGTCCTCGGCCCGGCCCTTGGCCTGGAGCGAATGGCCGCGGCGATCCTTGCCCTCAGTCTCTTTGAAGGGGCCTACGCCTCGGAAATCTTTCGCTCCGGCATCCAGTCAGTACCACGGGGGCAGATCGAGGCGGCAAAGGCCCTGGGGCTCTCGCCCTATGCCACTTACCGAAAAATCATCATCCCCCAGGCAATACGCACCGTACTGCCGCCCCTGACCAGCCAGGCGATCTCTCTGGTCAAGGATTCCGCCCTGGTGAGCACCATCGCCGTCTACGATCTGACCATGCAGGCCCAGACCCTGATTGCCGAGTCCTACCTTACCTTTGAAATCTGGTTCACCGTGGCGGCGATGTACCTGCTCATCACCTTATTTTTATCGGTTCTGGTTGGCATCATGGAAAAGCGACTTAAATTACCGTGAGGCAAAAAATCCCTAGCCGACCAGCCATTTCACCAGAAGGAGACCGTTATGAAGAATAGTAGAACAGCGATGGCAACGATACTCTCGTTCCTTTTACTCTGCTCAGCCGGCCTGAGCCACGGGGCAACGATCCTTCAGGAAATCAGCAAGGCAAGCACGATCGAAGCGGTAAAAAAGCGAGGGGTTCTCAAGGTGGGGATGGATATTTTCCAGCCTTGGGCAATGAAGGACAAGAACGGCCAACTGATCGGTTTTGAGATTGATGTCGCCACCCGCCTGGCCGAGGATATGGGGGTCAAGGTGGAGTTCGTCCCCACCGCCTGGTCGGGGATCATCCCGGCCCTGCTCACCGGGAAATTCGACGTGATCATTGGCGGCATGGGGATTACCGCCCAGCGCGCCCTGCAGGTCAACTTTTCCCAGCCCTATGACTTCTCCGGAATGAGTATCGTCGCCCATCGGGAGCGGGCTGCCGGCTTCAGCTCCCTGGAAGATTTTAACCGACCCGATGTGGAGATTGCCGTTAAACTGGGAACTACCGCTGCGGCTGCCGCAAAAAAAATCCTCCCCCAGGCCCAGTTACGGATGTTCGATGGGGAACCCCAGGCCTATCAGGAGCTGCGCAACGGCCGGGTCCATGCGGTGATCGGTATGGCGCCACGCCCCGCTTACGAGGCGATCGATTACAGCGAGACGCTGTTCATGCCGGTTACGGAGATCTTTACCAGGGAGCCAGTCGGTTTTGCAGTACGCAAAGGTGACCCGGATACCCTGGCCTATTTCAACAGCTGGATCACCATCGTCGACCATGAAGGTTGGCTGAAGGAGCGCCGCGACTACTGGTTCGGCAGCAAGGAGTGGGTAGACCAGGTCGAATAGCCTGGCGAAGATTTTCCACGCCCCCCGGTGGCGGATCGGTCATCAACCCATCCGCCGCCGGCACCTGCACTCCTTTGGCGGCCTGGCCGGAAATGCGCCGTCTCTTCTGCTTATTTTCCCACCATGCCTGCCAGAAAACGCAAAATTGGAGTTATTGACCTGCTTATTCTGGCGGGGATCCTGGTTTTTTTTGCCTATCTCGGCTACCGGCTGTTCTTTTCTCTCAACTACAACTGGAACTGGTCGATTATTGCCACCTACCTGGTCCGTTTCGATCAGGAGAGCGGCCGCTGGACCACCAATGTCCTCCTCGAGGGGTTTCTCACCACCATCAAGCTCAGCGTATGGGCAACAATCCTTGCGGTCCTGCTGGGGATTACCGTCGGTCTGATGCGGGTTTCGCCGCGACTCTTTTTCCGCCTGATAGGCCGTACCTATATCGAAACCATCCGTAACACCCCGCCCCTGGTGCTGGTATTCATCTTCTACTATTTTGTCAGCGACCAGTTGCTCCAGTTCATCGGCGTTGAGGCCTTTTTTCGTAACAGTTCAGAAGGGATGCGCGGTCTGCTTGCCTTCTTTTTCGCCGAGCCGAGCCTGATAACCCCATTTTTTTCCGGGGTTCTCACCCTGGCACTGTTCCAGGGGGCCTATATCGCCGAGATCGTCCGGGCTGGAATCCAGGCGATCGACACCGGGCAGTGGGAAGCGGGCAAAGCTCTTGGCCTGCCACGCTGGCATTTGATGCGGCTGATCATCCTCCCCCAGGCCGGGCGGATCATGCTGCCACCGCTGGCCAATGAGTTCATCAACACCATCAAGTGGTCGTCGATCGTCTCCCTGATCTCCATCCAGGAACTGACCTTCCAGGGGCTGCAGGTCATGGCCTCCACCCAGGCAACCATCGAAGTGTGGCTGACGATATCGCTTTTATACCTGTTTCTCTGCCTCGGGCTTTCCCTGGTCGTCCGGCGGATTGAAACCCGGCTGGAGCGCGCCGATGCGGTTGTCGCCCCGGCTATACGCAAAACTGCAGCGCCTGCCCTGGCCAAATAACATGGGCTTGACAACGGCCGACACTACGGTGTGGGCTTTTTTATTCGGATGGGCAACCACCCCGCCGAGCAGGAGCACAATGAGCCCTGTCATGACCGTCACCCCTTTTGCCCTTCGCAATATCAGGCTGTTTATCGCCTTTCGGATATTTTTTAATGCGCGGTTTTACTATCCGGTCTTTACCATTCTGTTTCTTGATTTTGGTCTGACCATTGAGCAGTTTGCCCTGCTCAACACTGTCTGGGCAATCACCATCGTCGTCGCTGAAGTGCCCTCTGGCGCCCTGGCCGATATTCTCGGCCGAAAATACCTGATTGTCGCCACGTCCTGCCTGATGGTTGCGGAAATGTGTATTCTGGCCTTCATTCCCCTCGGCAACGGTCAGGTGATCTTCTGGGCCTTTCTGGTCAACCGGGTTCTCAGCGGCCTGGCCGAAGCGATGGCCAGTGGCGCCGATGAAGCTATAGCCTACGACTCCCTGAAGGCAAAAGGGCTGCACGGGGGGTGGCCGGAGGTACTCAGCCTGCAGATGCGCCTCCGCTCGGTGGCATCGATTATCACCATGACCCTCGGTGCACTGGTCTATGATCCCAATGTGGTCAACCGCATTCTCGAATGGCTCTCTCTGCCGGTGGTCCTAAGCCAGCAGACCACCATGCGCTTTCCGATCTACCTCACCCTGATCCTGGCGATTCTCGCCCTGATCACCGCCCTGCGGCTGGAAGAGACCCCTCGGGAAAAGCGCCCCGGTGAAGGCTTTCAGACGCTTGAAGCCCTCCGCCTCACCGTCCAGGCCGGGGCATGGATCGCCCGGACCCCCTTCGCCCTGGCGGTGATTCTTTTCGGAATGTGCTATGACCATGTCCTGCGGATGATCGTCACCATGACCAGCCAGTATTTTCGGCTGATCCACCTCCCGGACGGCAGCTTTGGGATCATCGCTTCAGCGATGGCCCTGCTCGGGCTGTTTGCCCCGAAACTTGCCGAGCGGATGGCCAAAAGCAATACGCCACTGGTCAACATCGCCTGGCTGAGCGGGATAACCCTGCTCGGCCTCTTCGGCCTGAGCGGTTTCTTCCCCTATTTCGGCCTGCTGCCGATGGCGTTGATCTTTGTGGCGATGCTTTTTGTCTCGTTTTTCACCAGCCACTACCTCAACATGATCGCCGACTCTGACCAGCGAGCCACCGTGCTCAGCTTCAACGGTCTGGCCTTTAACCTGGCCTACGGTCTGATCGGCTTTCTTTTTGCGGTACTGATGGCCAGACTTCGCGCCGCCGGCACTGCTGCCCACCCGGACTGGGAGGAGATTGCCGTAGCCAACGCCGCCTTTCAACAGGCCATCGGCTGGTTTCCCTGGTACTGTCTGGCCTGCCTCGGACTGACCTTCGGTTATTTCTGGCTA
>JAZBOD010000513.1:0-2929 GCA_036350955.1 Desulforhopalus sp.
GATTGCCGCAACCACCTCCTCCGCCTGATATTCGCCACGGTAAAGCAGATCGATCTCCATCAGCCCTTCCCGGTCAAAGAGATCAAGCGCCCGAACCGCCGGGATATAGACGGTATCATCCATGTCAAAACCAAGGACCTGGCCCTTGGCCGCCATAACCCCGATAACTCGACCCGGCTGATTGCCCACCAGAATCCGTTCACCAAGAGGGTTGATTCCCGGGAAAAGTTCCCGGGCAACCCTGTCGCCAAGAACCACCAGCGGCCGTGCCAGACGGGGTTTTTCCTCGGGGAGAAACCGGCCGCTCTTCACCTCCATCTGGAAAACCCGATCCATTCCCGCTGCCACCCCGTAGAGGGTGATCCGCCTGGTTCGTCCCCCGGCCCGCACCTCGGCATTGCCCTGGACCATTGGAATGGCCGCCTCGATCTGCGGCAGCCGGCGCAGGGCGGCACAGTCCTCCAAGGTCAGCAGCCGCTCCGAACCGAGGATACCAAGCGGGGTGCCCATGGTTGTCACCTTTCCTGGACTGACCGAGATCAGCCGGGTGCCGAACTGGGTGAATTCGGCCACCACAAAACGCTGCAGTCCTTCGCCCATCGAGGTGAGGACAATCACCGCGGCAATTCCCACCGCGATCCCCAGGCCGGTCAGCAGGGACTGCAGCCGTTTGGCACGAAGAGCGGTGGTGACAAAGCCGAACTGATCGAGTATCCCCATGGCGCCCTCCCTGTCAGTGCCGGCGAAGAGCCTGGATCGGGTCAAGCCGGGCCGCTCTGGTCGCCGGGAGCAGAGAGAAGAGCAGCCCGGTACCAAGGGCGGTGGCCAGCGCCGCCGCCACCGCCCAGAGTGGCGGAGTGGTCGGCAAATCCGGATAGAGCAGGCCAACCCCCCATGCCCCGGCATAACCGAGCAGCAGGCCAAGCAGGCCACCACAGACGGAAAGGAGAAGGGCCTCGCTGACCAACAGGGCGGTGATCGCCCGGCGGGTCGCGCCAAGCGCCTTGCACAGGCCGATTTCTGCGGTCCGCTGGGCCACCGCAATGAGCATCACGTTCATAATCAGGATTCCGGCGACGATCAGGCTTATCGCGGCGATGCCGGCAACCACCAGGGTCAGGGTGACAAGTATCCGATCAAAAGTGGCCAGCACCGAATCCTGGGTAATGACCGTCACATCCTCCTCGCCATAATGCCGATCGGCAATGGTCGCGTTAATCTGTTTTTTCAGGCGCTCCAGCGAGTCGGGGCTTCTTGCCTCGACGAGAATCCGGAACAGCCCGCTGGTATCGAATACCATCTGGGCAAAGGCAACCGGAACGACCACCAGCTCTTCGGTGTCAAAACCGAGGGAGCGCCCCTGTGAACCAAGAATACCGATAACCCGGCAGCGGTAGCCGCCGAGACGGATCAACTCACCAAGCGGTGGTTGCCGACCAAACAGCTCCGCCGCCACCCCGGAACCCAGGACACAGACCGGCCGGGGGATATCCCAGTCTTCATCGGGGAGAAACCGGCCCTGAAGCAGGGTCAGGTGATGGACCTCAATAAATGCCGCGGTGGATCCGAGCACCGGAACCTGCCGCTGCCTGCCCAGCCGGGTCGCGCTCAGCTCCCCGATATTCAAAGGGGCAAGCCGCCGTACCAGGGAACTGCGCTGCAGGGCCTGGGCATCACCCAGGGTGAGGTCGCGCGGTGTCTCGCCGACCAGGGTTGCCGGGCTGCTGCCGACGGTCTCCGCCCGGCCGGGCAGGACAATGAGCAGGTTGGTGCCCAGGGAGGCGAACTGGTCGACGATATAGAGCCGCGCCCCGTTACCGATGCCGGTGAGCAGCACCACGGCCGCAACGCCAATGGCCATCGCCAGGAGCATCAAAGCGGTACGGGCTCGATTGCTGACCAGACTGGCCGAGGCAAAAAGGATGGTGTCAACCGGCCGCATCGCCTCAGCCCCTGGCGCTGTCGGCATCAAGCCGGCCGTCGACCACCCTGATGCGCCGGCGGGCCCGCTCGCCGATCTCCGGATCGTGGGTCACCACCAGCAGGGTCTGGCCGGTGGCGTTGAGCTGCTCAAGGAGCGCGACGATCTCCGCCCCGCTGCGCCGATCGAGATTGCCGGTCGGCTCATCGGCGAGGAGCACCGCCGGCTGATTGATCACCGCCCGGGCAATCGCCACCCGCTGCCGCTGGCCGCCGGAAAGCTCCTCCGGGCGGTGGTGGCCGCGGTTGGCCAGGCCAAACTGGTCGATCAACTGGCTGCTCCGCCTGTGCCGCTCCCGCCGATCAACCCCGGCGAGCATCAGCGGCAGTTCAATATTCTGCCGGGCGGAAAGCCTAGGGATAAGATGAAAAAACTGAAAGATAAAGCCGATCTGCCGGCTGCGGATTGCCGCCAGCTGCTGTTCCTCAAGGCCGGTTACATCGCGGCCCTCAAGCAGGTAGCTCCCCTGGTCAGGAGTGTCAAGCAGGCCGATGATGTTGAGCAGGGTCGATTTGCCCGACCCGGAGGGTCCCATGATCGACAGGTATTCCCCGGAGGCGATGGTCAGCGAGACATGATCGATAGCCCGAACCTCCTGGCCGCCGACGGTGAATATCCTGGTTATCTCGTTGAGTTCGATCATTTTTATCTGATAATCATGTTGCCCAGACTAATCGGCTTTGCCCAGACTGCCTGGCCTTGCTTCCAGCTGCGGCACTATAAGCCTGCTCATCAGCTCATTGTAGGATGTGCACTGCGCACCAACCAGCAACTCCCCCCAAGGCACCACAATGGTGCGTATGACGCACCCTACGGCTTGGTTGTGATATGAAGATCAACTTTGTTGCGCCTTGCCCAGACTGCCTGGCCTTGCTTCCAGCTGCATCGCGAAAGGCCCGGCAGGCTGGAGAACAGGGCCCGAAGGGTTGCGGACAGGAGGTCCGCAAC
>JAZBOD010000514.1:0-3038 GCA_036350955.1 Desulforhopalus sp.
AAAGCCCAAGGGGGTGTTGCACACCACCGGCGGTTACCTGGTGTATGTGTACCAGACCTTCAAATGGATCTTCGATTACAAGGAAGAGGACGTCTTCTGGTGCACGGCAGACATCGGCTGGATTACCGGCCACAGCTACATCGTGTACGGGCCGCTCTCCAACGGGGCCACCACCATCATGTTTGAAGGTGTGCCCAGCTATCCCAAGTACGACCGGTTCTGGCAAATCGTCGAAAAATACAAGGTTAATCAGTTCTATACCGCCCCTACCGCCATCCGGGCCATCGCCAAGGAAGGTGATGAGTGGGTTAAGGGCAAGGATTTGAGCAGCCTGCGCATTCTGGGAACAGTGGGAGAACCCATCAATCCGGAAGCCTGGATGTGGTACTACAACATGATCGGCGGCGGGCGATGCCCCATCGTTGATACCTGGTGGCAGACCGAAACCGGCGGCATACTCATTACCCCGCTTGCCGGAGCCATTGACGTGAAGCCGGGCTCTGCGGGAAGGCCCTTCCCCGGGGTCAAGCCGATTGTGGTCCGGGAGGATGGATCGCCTGCCGAGGTTAATGAAGGCGGCTATCTGTGCATCGAACGGCCCTGGCCGGGCATGATGCGGGGCGTTTACGGCGATCCGGACCGTTTCAGAGACACCTATTTCATCCAGTTCCCTGGCAAGTACTACACCGGCGACGGCGCCAGGCTTGACAAAGACGGGGACTACTGGCTGATGGGGCGGCTTGATGACGTCATCAACGTGTCAGGTCACCGCATGGGAACCGCAGAGGTGGAAAGCGCGCTGGTCTCCCATCCATCGGTCGCGGAGGCGGCGGTGGTGGGATTCCCCCACAACATAAAGGGACAGGGCATTTATGCGTTTGTCACCCTCAACAGCGGGGTTGAGAAGACCGATCAGCTCAAAAAGGAGCTGGTGAACCACGTGCGCAAGGAGATCGGTCCCATTGCCACGCCGGACAAGATCCACTTCGCTGACGGCCTTCCCAAAACACGCAGCGGAAAGATCATGAGAAGAATCCTGAAGAAGATCGCGGCCGGCGAGGTTGACGATCTCGGAGATATTACGACGCTTGCAGAACCCAAGGTTGTCGACGATTTGGTCAAGGGAAGACAATAGCACAACCGCCTGCTGAAGCTGTTTTCATTACAATTGTTAACGAGGCATCGCTCCACAAGGGAGAAAGGGTAGCAACCGCAACCCTTTCTCCCTTGATTTTTTAAACCACATCAAGTAGTATTGGCCGTACCTTCATATAACAAGCTTTTTTCATGCGTCTCTGGGCTTGCCCCTGTGTTCTTCTGGCCTCTGACGCAGTTGGCCTCTCCCGATTGCATCCGCCCCTGGAACAGTGTTGCTTAAAAACAGATAGGTGATTGTCATTTGATGGGTATCCTTAACGCATCTTCCCAGTGGAAGCCGTTTTTGGTTCGGATAATTTTTCCGACCGCCGTCACGATCGCCCTTTTCATCACCGCCTTTTTTTCCATAATCATCCCCGCCATAGAAAAAAGCAGCCTTGACCGCAAGCGCGAGATGATCCGCGAGCTCACCAACTCTGCCTGGAATATACTTGCCAAGCTGGATGATGATGAACAGAAGGGTCTGCTCACCAGAGAGCAGGCGCAGAGCCAGGCCATTGAACAGATTCGCAACCTGCATTACGGCCAGGAGATGAAGGATTATTTCTGGATCAATGACATGCATCCCCGCATGGTCATTCATCCCTATCGTACTGACCTCAATGGAGAAGACCTCTCGAATTATACCGATCCGGACGGGAAACGTGTCTTTGTGGAATTTGTAAACCTGGTCAAAACACAAGGCGCCGGTTATGTCAATTATATGTGGCAGTGGAAGGATGACAAAGGCCGCATCGCGCCAAAAATATCCTATGTAAAAGGGTTTACCCCCTGGGGGTGGGTCATCGGCACCGGCATCTATATCGACGATGTCAAGGCTGAAATCAAGGCCATAACCCGCAACCTCATTGAGATATCGCTTTTCATACTGGGGGCCATTGCCCTGCTGCTTGCCAGCATTGCCCGTCAGAGCTATCTGAGCCTCAGGCAACAGCAGCTCGCAGAACAGGCATTGCGCGAATCAGAGGAAAAATACCGCACCCTGGTCGAATCTGCAGGGGAAGGCATGCTCATGGCCCTTGAAGGCGCATACATGTACGCCAATCAAACCATAGCCGACCTGCTTGAATACTCGCCTGAAGAGCTGAGCCGGATGCGGGTTTCTGAAATCTTTGCCGAAACCAAGGATCGCCCCGGCAACCAGCAGGTGCAGGAACTCATTTCAGGCACAGCCGTTCCTGATCGGTTTGAAACCCAGTTGAAAACCAAAACCGGTGCCGTAAAAGAGGTGATCATTTCCTCCACGCAGATAGCCATCGGCGGCAGAAACGGTTTCATTGCGGTGGTAACCGATATCACCAAACGCAAGCAGGCTGAAGAAGAGCTGGGAGAAAGTGAGGAAAAATTCAGAACCCTGGCCAACAATCTCAACGTGGGTATTTTCAGAAGGACCATCGGTGAGCATGCCCGGTTCGTGGAGGTTAATCCGGCGCTGGTGCATCTGCTGGGCTATGCAAACAAGGAAGAGCTGCTGGCCACGTCCGTCTTTGATCTGTATATCAACCCCGAGGATCGCAAAAATCTTGAGCCGAAAGTTCACCGTGAAGATCTCAAGCGGGAGATAGTCAAGCTCCGGAAAAAAGACGGAACCAGCTTTACCGCCTCCATCTGGGCGGTACTGGTGGAGGATGACGAGGGCGCTCCCCGATACTTTGACGGCATTATTGAAGATATTTCTGATATCCAGTTGAGAGAGGAAGAGCGAGAAAAGCTGCTCGCGGAAATGCAGACCGCCCTGCTCTTCTTCAATCAGCCGCTTTCAAGCCTGCAGATGTCACCGGTGTCGCTGTGTCCTGCGACGCTGGCCATAGAAGACGCTGTCCGCCTGATGGAAGAGCATCCAACCGATGTGCTGCTGGTGCGTGATGAATCGGGGAAAG
>JAZBOD010000515.1:0-3675 GCA_036350955.1 Desulforhopalus sp.
CACCACACAACGGCTGTCGATCCGCCGCACTGCAAAGCTCTCTGCCACAGACCCGGCAAAAGGGCGCTTCGATTCTCCTCACCGTAGCCCGACACTGGCAACAGAGCAGAGTTTCCGCCTTATCGCCGGGCGGGATGCCGCACACCACACAGCGGGCGGGAAAAAGGATATCGAGCAGGGTATGCAGAACAGGCTTGTTTGGCATCTATTCTTTCTGGTTACCGATCCCCCGGGTGAAAAAGGGGGAGAGTGGCTGGTGTTTACCGATATCAGCCAGATTCCTGCCCCGGATTATAGCGGTCTCCTGCCAAATTTTTCTTACCGGCTGTTATGCATCCTTTGCAATCGTTCTCAAACATGGCATAATGCGCTCGTTTTTTCCGGTGTCCTTCATTCTTTTCAGCAACGGGAAACCGGCTGCCCACAGACGAAAGCGGGCTGGCGCCCGCAGGCCAAGGGCGATGCCCCCCTCCCATAACAGAGGGGGCTACCTTTACGAAATTCATTTTTTAAAGAGCCTATTGCAAAACGAAGATTTTCGTTCAAAATCAAGGCATGCGAAAAAATTTGCCACAGGCATAGTTGATATTCCGAAAATAAAATTTTGAGCATAACGCAGAGTTTGGGCGAAAAGATCGTTTTGCCAATGGTTCTAAAAACAAGAAATCAATTTCCCAAGTACTCAACAGATGCGCATCAGAGTTGCAGGTGGGGAGCCGTCTCCGTTCCCCGACTTTCGGCTCTTCACCCCGGAAGGTACCCAATGAAATCACCACGGCAGGTTTTGCGAGAAGCCCTGAAGACAATTCCCCTCCGCCACTCTATGGCATGGCTGCCAGTCGTCCTGCTCTTCGCCGCACTGTTTGCTCCCCCAGCTTCGGCCAATACCGGGAAAACCGCCTTTCTGCCGTTGCTGGTCAGCAGCCCGGGCGATGCGCAGACTCTCAGCCAGGAAGCAGATGACCGCCTGCGCCAGGCTCTGGCGGCAACGGGCTATGATTTCATCGCCCGACCGGAGGCGGAACAGCTTGCCGACTATGGCGGCATCTGGCCGCCACCTGCCACTACCCTGGAAAAAATCGCCGAACAAACCGGCTACGCCAACCTCGCAGTGGGCCAGTTGACCGTGATCGGTGAAGCACTGAGTGTAGATGTCAAACTCTTCGATCTGCTCTCCCCCGACAACCCGAGCTTTTATTTCCAGACTGCGGAGAGTATTGCCGACCTCCCAGCCACTTTTGCAAGTATTGTCAATGGTATCGACGGCTACCTGACCCGCGATTTCCGGATAGCGGCAATCGTTCCCGAAGGGAACAAACGTATCGATTCAGGGGCAATTCTCCGAAATATTTCCACCAAAGCCGGGGACATCTACAACCAGGCAGCTCTGCGCGAGGATCTCAAGGAAATCTTTGCCATGGGCTATTTCAATGATGTGCAGATCAGCGTCAGCGACACCGAAAAGGGAAAGATGGTGGTCTTCCGGGTCATTGAAAAACCGATCATCCGCTCGGTGCTCTTTGCGGGAATTGCCGAATTAAAAGAAGAAGATGTCCGAGAAGCGGCCAATATCAAAGAGAATTTCATTCTCAACCCGGTGCAGATCAGCACTGCCGAAGAGGCCATCCGTCAGCTCTACAAGACTAAAGGTTTCTACAACAGTACCGTAGAGTCAGAGATCAGTTATCCCGATGACCGTGGTGCCGTGGTCAGCTTCACCATCGACGAAGGAAAGAAAATTTTTATCAAGGATATCAGTTTTGAGGGGAATAGCAGTTTTGACGACAGCACCCTCAAAAAACAGATAGAGACCGCACCGAAATGGTTTCTCTCCTGGCTCACCGGCTCAGGTCTTCTCGACCGTAATGTTATCGAGCAGGATTCCCAAAAAATCGTCGCCTTTTATAACGATAACGGTTACCTCGATGCAAAAATCGGCGAACCGCAGATCACCCAGGAAGAGGAGTGGCTCTACATCAAATTTATCGTCGAGGAGGGGCCACGCTATCGGGTAGGTACCGTTGAACTGAGCGGTGACCTGCTCGGCAGTGAAGCAGAAATGCTCGCCATGCTCGATATCCGCAACCAGACCTACCTCAGCCGGCAAACCATACGCGACGATATCCTCAAACTCAACGACTATTACGCCGAGGCAGGGTACGCCTTCGCCTCGATCCGGCCAAACGTAGACAAATCGCCGACTGGCGAACGGATGGATGTCGTTTTCCGAATCGATAAGGGCGAACTGGTCTATATCGACCGGATCACCATCAAGGGCAATACCCGCACCCGGGATAACGTCATCCGTCGGGAACTGCGGGTCGCCGAGGGGGGAGTCTTTGACTCCAAAGCGCTTCGGGAGAGCACCCAGGGCCTGCAGCGCCTGATGTTCTTTGAGGAGGTCAGCGTCACCCCGGAGCCTTCCCTGGACCCCAACCGGATGAACATTGTCGTCGAAGTCAAGGAGAAAGCCACCGGCACTTTCAGTATCGGCGCGGGATACAGTTCGGTTGACAATATTATCCTGATGGGCCAGATCTCCGAGAACAACTTCCTTGGCCGCGGCGACACCCTGGCTCTCAGCGCCAACATCGGCGGTGAAAGCTCGCGCTACAACCTCGCTTATACCAACCCCTCGCTCAACGACTCCCCACTCTCCTGGGGCACTGACCTGTTCAACACCTACCGGGAATTTGATGACTACACCAAGGAGTCCTGGGGTGGCGGTATCCGCTTTGGCTACCCGGTCTTTGAAAAATGGCGGATGTTTGGCAACTACAGCTATACCGACACTGACCTCAGCGATGTCTCGGAAAACGCCTCGTTTATCATCAGAAACTCCATTGATCTCAATGTGACCAGTTCAGTCAAGGTCTCTCTGGTCCGCGATACCCGCAACCGGCGTTACGGCGCCTCCGAAGGGTCGCGAAACCTGGTCAGTGTGCAGTACGCCGGCGGCCCCCTTGGTGGTGATGCCCAGTTCACCAAGGTCGAAGGCTCCACCGGCTGGTATTTCCCAATGCCCTTTAAAACGGTTTTTCGGGTATCGGCAGCAGCCGGGCAGGTCTTTGAAAACGAGAGCGGCAAACTGCCGGTTTACGAGCGCTTCTTTCTCGGCGGCCTCAATTCGGTACGCGGTTTCGAGTATGGAAAAATCAGTCCAATCGACCCGGTTACCGGCGAACGGATCGGTGGCGACAAGATGTGGTACACCAATACCGAGATCATCTTTCCGCTCCTGGAGACCCAAGGGCTCATGGGGGTTATTTTCTACGATGCCGGCCAGGTGCTCAACGATGATCAGGACTGGTCGGAGGCTACCGACTCAACCCGTCAGGCCGCGGGGGTTGGCGTCCGCTGGTTGTCGCCGATGGGGCCACTGCATCTGGTCTGGGGATACAACCTCGACCCCGAGGACGATGAAGACCAGTCGGTCTGGGACTTCAGCGTCGGCGGCGTGTTCTAGATCCTGACCAATTCTCCTCTTCGATATGCCGGTTATGTTCTTCATAACCGGCAATTTTATTGATGATTGCTGACATTCTCAAATCTCTTGCTAAACAGTCGGCGCCCCTTGCCGTCTCCGGCCTGCGCGGGTCCGGCCCAGCCTGGCTGGCGGGAGAACTTGCCGGGCAACAGCCGCTGCTTTGCGTGGTTCCCGATGAGCATTTAATC
>JAZBOD010000516.1:0-2616 GCA_036350955.1 Desulforhopalus sp.
TCGGCAAGGAGTATTTTCGGGTTGTGGGCGATCGCCCGGGCAAAGGCGATACGCTGGGCCTCCCCGGCGGAAAGTTCACCGGGCAAGGCCCGGTCGTATCCACTCATGCCAAAATCAGCCAGTAATCGGCCAATCCTTTTTTCCTGCTCCCGGCGGCCGATTCGATTGAGTTCTAGGGGAAACTGGAGGTTTTCGGCAACGGTCAGCCAGGGGAAGAGGTTGGCCGCCTGAAAGACAAAGCCGATGTCACAACGTCGGTAGTCGGCGATCTGCTTCTGGCTCAAGGCAGCCAGATCCCATTCGTTGCAGATGATCCTGCCGCTGTCCGGTCGCTCCAGGGCACCGATGCAGTTGAGCAGGGTAGTTTTCCCCGAACCTGACCTGCCGGCGACCACCAGGCTCTGCCCTGTGGCGACGAAGCAGGATACCCCGGCCAGAGCGGTAATATGGCCTCGTCCGGACGAGTATTGTTTGGCAACGGCAGTTACCGTAATCATCGGTTAGACATTCCGGAGGATCTCCGCCGGATTTCTCCGGATAATATAGAGAATCGGCCAAATCGGTGCCGCCAGGCCAAAGAGTATCGCCAGCAGCGGCGGAGTGAGCAGCGCCGGGCCGGTCATTCGCGGATAGATCACTCCGGATACGGCAAAATACTGGTTGTGCGAGGTGAAACTGGTCAGATCGATGCCATTACCAGCAAAAAAGGCCACCAGTGCAAAGCCGGCCAGGGTACCGGCGACCGCACCACAACACGAGAGCAGGCCGGTCTGGTTGACGAGAAACAGTGCGGTGTCCAGGGGCATCATTCCCATGGTCTTCATGATGCCATGTTCCCGAAGATTTTTGAGAGCAAAAATCAAAAAGGCGCAGGAGATTCCCACCGCGACGAGAGCAAAGACCAGGATCATCACCAGAGCCATACAGACAAAGTTCAGGTCGATGAGTTGCTTGAGATCTGGCATGAATTCCGGCCAGGCCATGAACTGTGCGGCAGGGATACGCTCCTGGCAGCGACGAACAATCTCTTCCAGGGAACTGCCGTCCTCAACAAAAATTGCCGTGGTGATCAGGCCTGTCGCATCCGGAAAGGTCTCGATCGGACAAAAAGCCCTCCCCTGGTCAAGTTGGCCAACCCCGGTCCGGTAAATGCCGACCACCGTCAGAGGCTGCAGGGGGGAGCCATCTCCCCTGCTCACCCGAACCTCGTCATTAACCGCTACCTGCAGTCGCTCAGCCGTCTGCTGATTGAGGTAGATAGCCTGCTCTCCCGGCCGGAGATACCGGCCGGTCACGGTTTTCCGCCACAGTGCGGTGTGCTGTTTTTCCGGTAAAGGTTCAACTCCGACCAGGAGAATCGATTCGTACTGGTCTTCTGCCTGCAAGAGAAAACGCTGTTCACGGCGCACCAGGATCTTGTCAATTCCCGGCCCGCCCAGCATGGCGGCATCCGCCATGTTCGGCAGGGCACTGCCAAGGATCTGGCCGGAGAAAAGGCCGGTCGAATTGCGGATCATTGCGTCATTAGTGCCGATGGCCAGTGACCCGAGAAATACCAGGGCCGACACTGCGGTGATCACCAGAAAGGCAAGAACCATCGTTGCCCGCCAGGAGCGAAACAGGTGGAGAAGGGCAAGTCTGGCGATATAGCTCAGGCGCATTTGACTCACCTCCCAGTTGGCAGCGCACCGATCCGCTGTTCAATAAAGGCGATCGCCGGATGTACCAGAAAGGCGTGCTGGGCAAAAAACAACTGCCGCAGACCCCGCTCGAGATACTCCTCGGCGAGGAGCCGTATTCTTTGCTGGAGTTGCGGATATTCCAGATAAAAATGGTGCGTTGGCTCATTTTCTTCAGCAATAGTGCAGAGCCGCTGCCAGACTTCAGGGGGCTCTTGATGAAAAATCACCGAGAGCAGATAGTTATGGTGGCTGTCCCGCAGGTCGCCAAACAGATCAACCAGGTCGTCAAGGAGCTGACAACCGATGCCGATCCGGTAGAGTGCCGACTGCACTGCCTGGCCGGCGGGACTAAGCTCCTCCTCTAAAACAGCCGGCACCGCCCAGGTGGACTGAAAAAGCACCCCGGTTTTATAGTGGTGAATTTTTTCGAGGATATCCCGAGGGGGTAACCGGTCGGTAATCCCCCCCTCTTCAGCTGCCTCCTGTACGCCACTGAGCAGCAGGGTATGCAGGGAAGCCCGGCAGGCTGCGGACATTTTTCCCAAAGGTAGACCATTGCTCAGACAGTGTTCGATGACAATTTCACCGAGGATACGGTCGGACAGCATAATGTCGAGCACCGAGCGAAACCGCGCCGCCTGTTGCGGCAGATCAGTCTCGATGGTCTTTTTGTACTCATCATCGAGAATATTGTCGCATCCGGTGACCATTCCCCGCAGACACTGATTGATCGCCACGTAAAGGATCCGCCGCTCTCTGGTTATTCCCGCCCGATAGTAGGAGTAGAGAAAGAGTATCGAGAAAAAATTGCGTTTGAGAGAAAAGGTCTCCTGATCAGGGGCCACCAGGTGGACCGGGCTGCCATGGAGAATGGTTCCGGCAACCCGCCAGAACCTTTCGAGCCCGGCATGAAGTTCGACTTCAAGGCTGACCA
>JAZBOD010000517.1:0-7197 GCA_036350955.1 Desulforhopalus sp.
CGACGTCCGCAACCGGCGGCCAGGCCAGGGATGGCCTGTCTGCCGGCCTCTCCAGCCTGACGAGAAGGCCGAAGCGCCGCAGCTTCGAAGCAAGACCAGGCAGGCTGGGCAAGGCTTCACAAAGTGTTTTTAGATACTGTACGTAGCAGACCAAGCCCCAAGCAGAGGAGCCGGCAGAAGATGTCCTCACCGTTCTGGAAAAAAAACTGGTTCACCATCGGCCTGGTCGGGGTAACCCTGCTGACCATTGTCGACGGCCCGGGAATCATCACCACCCCGGCCCTGTGGCTGAAGGCCCGCAACGCCACCGATGTGATCATTGTCCTGATCTTCTTCTTTTCCGGCCTGGCGGTTAACGCCGGCCAGATCCGCGCCGGGATTGCCGACTACCGGGGCACCCTCCTCGCCCTGCTGCTGATCTTCATCGTTGCCCCGCTGCTCGCCCTGGCGATCACCCTGGTGCCGCTGCCCACCGGGGTCGTCCTCGGTCTCTTCCTGGTGGCGGCAATGCCCACCACCTTGAGCAGCGGGGTGGTGATGACCGCCCGGGCCGGCGGCAACATGGCCCACGCCCTGCTGATCACCATCATCGCCAACTCCCTGGCGGTCTTGACCATCCCGATTACCCTCGATCTGCTCCTCGCCACCGCCGGGGAGAGCCGAGAGATCGCCATCGACCGCCTGCCGATCATGATCCAGATCGCCACCCTGGTCCTCCTGCCCCTGCTTGCCGGGATGATCACCCGGAACCGCGGCGACCGCCTGGTCCGGCCACTGATGCCCTACCTGGCGATCTTCAACCAGTCGGGAATCCTCCTGGTGGTGTGGATGGCCGCCGCCGCCGGACGGCAGACCATCGTTGCCGCCCTCGACGCCATCCTCCCGGTGCTGCTCACGGTCAGCGCCCTGCATATCGCCCTGGTCCTTGCCGCCCTGTTGCTCACCCGACTTGCCGGCTGCGGCAAAGGGCGGCGGGAAAGCGTCATCCTGATGGGTGGGCAGAAGACCCTGGCGATATCCGTCGTACTGCAGGTATCGCTCTTCCCCGAATACGGCCTGGCCCTGGTGGTCTGTATGGCCCACCATATCATCCACCTGCTGATGGACGCCTTTCTGGTTGATTATCTGCAGCGATCCGCGCCGGTGGAGTCAGGCCGATGAAGCTGGTGGTCGTCGCTGACGGGCCGTTCGCCCCTGACCATGCGGTACGCGGCAGACTTGCCGCCGCCGACCTGGTGATCGCCGCCGATGGCGGCGCCGATCACTGCCTGGCCCTGGGCCGTCCGCCGGATATCCTGATCGGCGATTTCGACTCGATCAGCCCGGAGACCGCCAGGCTCTGCGCGGCAAAAAAGATCACCAGCCACCGCCTGCCGGTGGCCAAGGATGCCACCGACCTGGAGGCGGCTCTTGATCTTGGCATTGCGCGCGGGGCGACGGAAATCGACATCCTTGCCGCCCTCGGTGGCCGCTGGGACATGACCATCGCCACGGTCCTGCTGGCGGCGGCGGAGAAATACCGGTCGGTAAAAATCAGCCTTGCGGACGGAGACAGCCTGCTGCGCATCCTCCACCCACCTGGCCCTCATCTCTGCCACGGCTGGCCGGGCCAACCCTGCGCGGTCATCCCTCTGGGCGGAGAGTGCCGGGGGGTCAGCCTGCGCGGTTTTGCCTACCCTCTCGACCTACGGACCATCCGCTTCGGCTCGACCCTGGGGGTCAGCAACCGGCTGCTGGGTGAGGTTGGCGAGATCGATCTCCTGAGCGGGGTGCTGCTCCTGGTACAACTGGCCTGCCAAGAAATTGACCACAGCCCCCTTGACCGTAAAGAAAAACTGTGATTGTCTAGAGATAGCGGCTGAAATCACTCGCCGCCCGGGCGGGTCAACCGCCCGTCACCAAGAAGAAGGCCTGGGCGACCCGGCCCGAACCATGCGCCAATCGCTGCCTGGAATATTTTTCGACCGTCGCGACCACGAACTGCTGAACATCGTCAGGGAGGTTGTCTCCCGAAGCGGGCAGACCAGAGCGCTGCGCTCACTGCTGGTCGAATACATGCACCCCCAGGGGATCAAGGAGATGGCCGCCCCCCGGGGCCTGCGCATTGCCTACAGTATCGCCGGCCTGCTCGGCTCGTTTGAGCAGGGGCTGCCCGGGGACCGGATCAAGGCGCTCCGCTCGCTGCGCGATGAGGTGTTCCACTCGGCCACTTTCCCCTACCAGAAAAATACCGCCCGGGTGCTGGTGCAGATCATGAAAGAGCTGCTCCGCAGCCACGACGATGAGCTGCGCCAGCTCAAGCTGGCCCACGACTTCCGGATGGTCTCCACCGGCAACCCGCGCCTGGTCCGGCACCACCTGGCCCGTTACCATCTCCTCGAAATGCCTGAGGAGTGGAACCAGTACGCCTTTGACGACCATGTCCACGACGCCAATACCAAAGGGCGGAAATCGCCAACCCACCTGGTGATGGATGCCTGGATCAAGGGAATCCGCTATCTCACCGTCGTCTATTACAACTACGTCAGCCCGGAGATGGTCGAAGAGCTGATCGAAGCGAGTGCCCTGCTCGATATCCAGGTGCAGGTGGGCATCGAGATGTCCGCCCATTTTCGCAATAAGTACATCCGCTTCACCTGGGAACCGCACGGGTTTAACGACAACCACGCCCTGCTCGGCTTTCTCCGCGAAGAGGCGGTGCTCGCCCTGCTCGAACAGGGCAAAGCGGTCTCCCGCTACCAGCAGCAGTACGTCTTTGCCGTGTTCAAGGCCTTCAATGACAGCCACCGGCACACCCTGGCCGAGGAACTGGGGATAGCCGTCGCCACCCTGCAGACCGAAGAGTTCCTTCGTTTTGTCGGCGCAGGCCAGCCGTCGATTCTCCATCTCGCCCGCTTTATCCATAACGCGGTGAGCGAAAAAACCGCGGAGATCGGTAAACAGCTTGAGGCGATGGCCCTTGCCGGTGACAAACCGGACAGTGGGCTGGCCCGGCAGCTGGCCCGGCTGCGCAGCTGCACCATCGAAAATATAATCGGCCACTACCTTGCCCCGGGCCGCAATCCGGAGATCGCCGACCCACACCAGCCCCGGGAGGATCCTGAACTGCCGGAACTGCTCCGCTATGACCCGAAGAGCCTGCTCAGCCGGCTGCTCTCCCTCCATTCCAGCTCCAAATTCACCCTCAACCTGAGCAATCTTTCGGTCCAGGACACCCTGGAACTGCTCTACGACTGCGAGGGAATGATCAGCCATATCGAGGCCTTCAACCTGAAAAACGCCAGCCACGGGATCATCTCCAGCCCCGCTGGCGGCTGCGGCTGCCCGGCGGGGGACGCCGTCGACCTGAAAAGCCCCGAACAGCACTACCGGCTGATCGGCGAACTGCAGCAGGCCTTGAACGACGATAACGTCATCTCCTTGAAGCGGGCGATCCGGGCAATAATCTGGGACTACGAAGAGCAGCGCCTCAGCCTGCTGCGCCGCGCCGAACTGCCCGCCGCCGACTGCGACGAACCGGAGCAGCTGGCTGGCCAGAAACGGTGCATGGAAGAGCGGAAAACCGCGCTGCTCAACATCCTTTTCAACCTGGAAAAATTCCACAACTACTACCGGAAACGGACCCTCGGTTCACGGATCGGTTCCGGCTCCACCGGTCTTGCCGAACATCAGCACGGCATGGGCCTGGTAGTTCTCGATACCCTGCCTGACCGGGCCAAAAAAGCGCTCGGTAATGACCTGAAAAATAACTGGCGGTCGCTGATCCCGGTCAGCGCAACCCTGACCCGCAGTACCCACAGCCGGGGCAGCGAACTGCCGGAGGGCCAGACGGTGCCAGCAGGCATCTTTCGCCATTTCCGCTTGGCCCCAGGCAGGCGGCGCTGGACCGACTGGACCCTTGAATCCCTACGGATCCACCCCGGCAGGCCGGGCAATATCGCCACCCTTGGCGGATTGCGCCGCAATGGGGAGAACGGCCAGCCGAGCAGTGCGGTGCGGCAACAGGAAAAGCTCCGTCACCCCTGGGTCTACCTCAACACCAATCTGAAAAACACCCTGAAGGTGCTGATCGGTTTTATTCCAGCCTTTCTCACCTTCAGCCTGACCAAAGAGTGGTGGCTGCTCGCCTATTTCGGGGCAGTGATCTGGTTTTCCATAACCGGGTTGCGCAACATCATCCAGTCGGTGCTTGGCGGCGGCGGGCTGCGCCGTTCGCCACTGTTGCCGTGGAACTCCCTGGTCAGCTGGAGCCGGATCGCCGATTCCCTGCTCTACACCGGTTTTTCCGTCCCCCTGCTTGACTACCTGGTAAAGACCCTGCTCCTCGACCAGGGCTTCGGGGTGACCACCGCCAGCAACCCGATCCTCCTCTATGCGGTGATGGGGCTGGCCAACGGCATCTACATCTCCGGCCATAATCTCTTCCGGGGCCTGCCGAAAAACGCGGCGGTGGGCAACTTCTTCCGCTCGATCCTCGCCATCCCGCTGGCGGTGCTGCTCAACTCCCTGTTCGGCGGGCTGCTCCTGCTCGCCGGGGTGCCGGACGTCAGCGGCGAGTTGCAGAAATGGGCGGCGATCATCTCCAAATTTGCCTCAGACTGCGTCGCCGCAGTGATCGAGGGGCTGGCCGACCGTCAGGTGAACATCCGTGCCCGGCTGAACGCCTACCGCACCAAGATCTCCCAGCTCTTTGCGGTGTTTTCCCGCCTCGATCTGCTCTTCCCCGAAGAGGATGTCCTCGATATCCTCCAGACCCCGGAAATCATGATGGAGACCCTCAACTACGAGGCCCGGGAGCAGGAGAAACTGATCATCGTCAACGCTCTTGACCTGATGTACTTCTGGATGTACCAGCCCCGCTCCCGCCGGGCTCTCGCCGGCATCGTCGCCCAGATGTCCAAAGAGGAGTGGCTGATCTTCTACCGCTCGCAACTGGTGCTGATGCGCTACAAGGAGATCAGCCAGGTCTTCATCGACGGCCTGGTCGGCAAGGACTTCTCCCGGGCGCTGGCCTTCTACCTCGACCAGCACCAGCGTTATCTCTCCGAAATTGCCGCTCTGGGTGAGCGCAAGTCTCTCACCTGACCTGACTTTGGCCAGCTACCCCCGGCCAGATCAGTGGTGATGCACCGCTTGTATTCTGGGCATATGTCTGCTATCTTTGCCTCACCTGACGGCGGGAAATAGTGGTGAATGGGTTCTTCCCTTTGAGCAGGGTGCGCAACGTGTAACGTTTTGGTGCGGATGCCCCCCACTGAGGGAACAACCACCACCATTGGAACTCATTGTATGGTGCGTATGACGCACCCTACGGAGGAACAACCATCACCACTGGAATTTATTGTAGGGTGCGCACCGCGCACCGTACCTACACAGAGGATTGCCGGCAATGCCTTGGCAAATGGAGGGATACTGCAAGGACGTAGGGTGCGCACCGCGCACCATCTCCGGTGCGTATGACGCACCCTACAGGGGAACAAACCCCACCACTGGAACACATTGTTGCGCACCGCGCACCATACCCCAGGCATATGGGGCAGCAAACCAACACTTGCCCAACAGGCAAACTCAACCAAAAGGAGTGGAACCATGATGGAAAAAGGTGAGAAACTGGTAATCGTCGGCTGCAGCGGCGCCGGCGGGCCGGCGGCGATGATGGCGAAAAAGCTGATGCCGGAGGTGGCGGTCACCGTAGTCCGCAAGGAGCCGGGTTTTATCGTCCGCTGAGCTCTGCCCCACGTTGTGGCCGGTCTGGCCACCCCGGAATCGATCGTTGTCCCGGACAAGATGCTCGCCGGCGCCGGAATCGAGGTGCAGGTCGATGAGGTGGTCGGCATCGACCGCCAGGCAAAAAAAGTCCGCCTCGGCACAGGCGGCGAACTCGCCTACGACAAGCTTTTCCTCGGGATGGGTGCGGAATCCTTCATTCCGCCGATCGAGGGCAGCGACCTGGATGGCGTACTCTCCCTGCGCAGCGCCGCCGATGCCCAGCGGATCCGTGCCTTTCTCAGCGAACGGCGCCCGGACAATCTGGTGTTTATCGGTGCCGGCTTTATCAGTGTTGAAGTCGCCTCCTTGCTGGCCGCCGCCGACAACGCTCCGAAAAAGATTACTTTGGTCGAGTTGATGAACCGGCCCCTGCCGCTGATGCTCGATGAGGACATGACCGACCCGGTCACCACCTACCTGGAGGAAAAGGGGCTGCAGCTGCTGGTCGGCGAGAAGGTGGAGCGGATCATCGGGGAAAATGGCCGGGTCAGTGCGGTGCAGCTGGCATCCGGCAAGACCCTTGCCGCCGAGATGGTCTTCATGAACGTCGGCGTCCGGCCCAACACCCGTCTAGCGGAGGAGATCGGCCTGGAGATGGGCCGCTTCGGCATCAAGGTCAACGCCTGGCAGGAGACCTCCGACCCGGATATCCTCGCCGGCGGCGACTGCGTCGAAAAGATCAATTTTATTACCGGCAAGCCGGAAGGGGGCAGATTGCGCGGCCCGGCGGTGATGCAGGGGCGGCTCGCCGCCAAACGCCTTGCCGGCTTTGACATTGCTTTTCCCGGGGTGCTCAATGCCGGTGGTTGCCAGATGTTCGAGATGGTGGTCACCGCCACCGGCCTGAGCGAAACAGATGCCCGGGCCCACGGTTTTGACCCGGTCTGCGCGGTGGTCGATTCGCGGAGCAAGCACGGGATGATCCCCGGAGTACGCCCCTGGAAACTGAAGCTGATCTTCGATCGCGCCAGCGAAAAGCTGATCGGCGGCCAGATCGTCAGCCACAGTATCGCCCCGGCCCGGGAGATCGATGCGGTCAGCGCCTTTATCCTCGGCGGCCGGACCGTTGGTGAACTGACCACCTTCACCTCGGCCTGCAACCCGGATATCTCCTCGGAACCGAGCGCCGAACCGATCACTATCGCCGCCGAGCAGGCCCTGCAGAAAATCCGTCGCGGCTAAGCGGAGCCTCCCGGATCCGTCTGCCTCGGCGGATCCGGGAATGGAGTGCAGCAGAGCCAGGTTTCCTTGAAAAGCCCATCGGCCTCGAGTAGAATGGCGCGGCTGTAACCGACCGATCTGCATAACCAGAGAGAGTATAATCCGGATCTGCAACCGTCCATCCAGTGCGCCAGGAGGTATTTCCCCATGGACCACCGCACCCTGCTCGGCACCACCTTCGCCTGCGCCTGCGGCAGAGAGCACACC
>JAZBOD010000518.1:0-6093 GCA_036350955.1 Desulforhopalus sp.
CCACCCTCAGTGTGTAAGTGTTCTATGGCCGATCTTGACACCCTCTATTTACGGATAGCCCCTGCCCGGTTTCATTTTTTGAAATTCGTTCTTGAGGGTTACGATAATCTGGCGATTCTCTCCAGTATTGACGGTGCGGCAGGCATAATTGTCCTGCGCTTTCCCGCCGAATCAGCCGGCGACCTTTTTTTGTTGCTGGAAAGTATTGCTCCGCAGCTGGCCGACATCTCCCCTTCCATGGCAAAATAGTATTCAATGATGCCAAGACGCTATTATATCAAGACCTTTGGCTGCCAGATGAACGAGCGGGACGCGGAGATCATGGCCCAGTCCCTCGCCGGAGATGGCTACCTGGCCGGAGATTCTCTTGAACAGGCCGACCTGGTGATCATCAACACTTGTTCGGTCCGGGCCAAGGCCGAACAAAAGGTGATGAGCCTGCTCGGTTTTCTCAGAAAAATAAAAGCCAGTCGGCCTGAAATGCGGCTCTGTGTCGCCGGATGTGTTGCCCAGCAGGAGGGGGCGCGGATAATCGAACGCATGCCCCACGTTGACCTGGTGATCGGTACCCAGCATATCTACCGGATTGCGGAACTCCTCGAAGCAGCACGCCTCGGCGGGCAGAGAACAGTCATTGATTTGCAGGATAATTACCAGATCCCCCGGTTTTTACCGCAGAGTCAAAAATGCCTTCCGCCACCGGTCAGGCCGTTTCGAAAATTTGTGACTATCATGCAGGGCTGCAACAACTTCTGTACCTACTGCGTTGTGCCGTACACCAGAGGTCGAGAAGTATCGCGCAGTGCAAAGGACATAATCGATGAAATTAAAGTTCTGGTTGAATCCGGAGTCATCGAGATCACCCTGCTTGGGCAAAACGTCAACTCCTATGGCCGGACCAATCAGGTCGATACCGAAAACCCCGACTACGGGTTTGCCGACCTCCTTGGTCAGGTGGCCAAGATAAGCGGTCTCAAGCGGCTCCGCTTCACCACCTCTCACCCTAAAGACCTCAGTGAAGCATTGATCCGCTGTTTTGCCGATATCCCTAAACTTTGTCCGCAGCTCCATCTCCCGGTACAGGCCGGTTCCGACCGGATATTACGGATAATGAACCGCCACTACACCGTTGCCGACTACCTTGAAAAAGTTAATAGATTACGTAAAGCATGTCCGGCAATAGCCTTAACTACCGATATTATTGTCGGTTTCCCCGGTGAGACTGAAGCGGATTTCTCCGGGACCATGGACCTCTTGGACCAGGTTCGTTTCCACGGCTCATTCTCGTTTAAATATTCCGATCGGCCTGGAACCAGGGCCTGCAAGCTGGCCGATAAAGTTGACGAAATGGTCAAAGCAGAGCGTCTCGCTCGTTTTCAGGCACGGCAGGATGCACTCAGTCTGGAGCGGAACCGGGAGTATGTCGGTGAGGTGCGGGCAGTACTGGTTGAAGAGGTCTCCAGTTCAGGGGCAAGGGGTCGTACCGGCACCAATCACCTGGTACATTTTCAGGAAACCCTGCCCTGCCGCCCTGGCGATTTGGTCAATGCGCGTATTGTCCATGCCGGCCAGCACTCTCTGCAGGGCCGGCTGGCAGAAAAAGAGGAGAGCTAAAGCCGATCGCCTTCCCCTGTCATCGGGTTTTTACCGGGGAGTGCTCGAGAGCCAGATGGATTACTCTTCGGGTTCGATTGCCAGGTCGAGGCCCGGCAGCGGTATGTATTGTTTGGCCGGCGTCGGAGTACTCCCGGTGCCCACGGAAACCCGCCGAACCACCCGGGCGGAAATCCGTTTTCCTTTGGCGGCGGGATTTTTGATCAAATAGTCGTCAAAGGAGAGGTCGAGGCTGTTGTAACGAGCCTTCGGCGAGGGCATCAGGTTGATCCGGGCATGTTTATCCGGGCCGAACTCCAGGAGGAGAATTCTTGAGCGGGGGTGTTCGGCAAAAAGGCGGTACTCCTTGTCGAGAATAAAGCTTGGGCTTTTAAAGCGCTTCAGGTAGGCGAGATTCTCCCGGCCGTCACGGTAGATCAGGTTGAAGATGGTCTCTTTTTCGATTACCCCGAACCACTCCAGTTCGTTGCCGACCCACAACTTATCTGCGGCGGCGATCACCTTGTACATGCCGTTACGGAAAATCAGCAGCAGCCGGTCATATTCCGAGCAGGTTACCGCCAGATCCTCCTTCGCCCCGGTCTCCTTTACCTGGTGGCCCATAAAGCCGGACTGACGGTTATAGACAACATGGAGATTGGCCAGGGCAACTTTGCGGAAACTGACCTCGGAGAAGCTGGTAATTTCCGTCTGCCGCGGATAGAGATGGCCGTACTTCTTCAGCAGGCCGTCAAGAAATGACAGGGCATATCCGGTAAGATCCTGCAGAGATCTCTTAATCTCTTTAATATTCTTCTCGATCTCCTTGATTTCTTTCCGCTGTTTATTGATGTCGTAGCGGGATATTCGTTTGATCCGGATCTCCAAAAGGCGTTCAATGTCCTCCTTGACCACCGGCCGGAAAAGTTGGGAGCTATAGTCGGCCAGGCCGGTTTCAACGCTTTTCATCACCGCGGCGTAGTTGGTCTGTTCCTCGATATTTTTATAGAGCCGCTCCTCAATGAAAATCTGTTCCAGGGTCCTGGCGTGCAGCCGGTCTTCAAGGCGACCGAGATCAATGATCAATTCTCTTTCCAGATCGTTCAGCAGTCTCGCGGTGTTCAGCCTGAGTACCTCACTCACCGACATGGTCTCCGGCGTAGTCTGGTTGATCAGGGTGAGATTCGGGGTGATCGGGATTTCACAGTCGGTGAAGGCGTAGAGTGCCTTGATGGTGTCCTTGGCGTATATTCCCCGGGCCAGTTTGATCTCCACCTCGACATTTTCCGCGGTGTAGTCGTTGATTGATACTATTTTGATTTTTCCGGATTTCGCCGCCTTTTCAATCGAATCGGTCAGCGAACCGGTATTGGTTGAATAGGGTATTTCCTTGATAACGATGGTCTTTTCGTTTTCCTCGGCAATTCTTGCCCGGCAGCGGATTTTTCCGTTGCCATCCTCATAGCCGCTGACGTCAACCAACCCTTTTTGCAGAAAATCGGGAAAAAGGGAAAACTCCTCGCCCCGCAGGATCTGCTTCTGGGCCTCGAGGAGTTCGCAAAAATTATGGGGGAGAATTTTGGTCGCCATGCCTACGGCGATGCCTTCGGCGCCCATAAGTAACAGCAACGGGATTTTCGCCGGCAGAGTTACCGGTTCCATCATCCTCCCGTCATAGGATTCGACGTACTCGGTAAGATCCTTGTTAAAGAGGATCTCCTTCGCCAGTGGGGTGAGCCGGCACTCGATATACCGGGCGGCAGAGGCCCGGTCTCCGGTAAAAATGTTGCCAAAATTACCTTGTGTTTCAATAAGATACCCTTTGTTTGCCAGGTTTACCAGGGCGGCAAATATTGACTGATCCCCGTGCGGGTGGAGCTTCATCGTTTCGCCGACGACATTGGCTACCTTATGGAAACGACCATCTTCCATATTGAAAAGGGTCTGCAGGATCCTCCTCTGCACCGGTTTCAAGCCGTCTTCAATCGCCGGGATGGCCCGTTCTCGAATGACATAGCTGGTGTATTCGAGAAAGTTCTGGTCAAACATTTTGTGCAATTTGCCGCGCTGGGTGTCCATAGCTCCTGACCATCAAACCTCAATAACGAGGTTTTCCATGATATATTTTCTTCTTTCCGGGGTGTTTTTCCCCATATAAAAAGAGAGCACCTTGGCCACCTCACTCAAGGAATCGAGCGTTACCGGTTTGAGGCGAATATCTGCACCGATGAACTGCTTGAACTCCTTGGGTGATATCTCTCCCAGTCCCTTGAAGCGGGTGGTTTCGACGTTGACGGTCTTTGCCCCTTTGCCCCTGAGCCGTTCCGTAGCCAGGATTTTTTCCTGTTCGGAATAGCAGTAGACGGTCTCCTGGCGGTTACGGACCCGGAAGATCGGGGTTTCGAGAATATGGATATGGCCGAGTTTGACCAGCGGTTCAAAATAGTGGAGGAAAAAGGTCAACAGCAGGTTTCTGATATGCAGGCCATCGATATCGGCATCGGTGGCGAGAATGACCTTGTCGTAGCGGATATCAGAGATTGATTCCTCGATGTTCAAGGCCCGCATCAGGGCATACATCTCTTCATTGCGGTAGAGGGTAGTCATCTTCTGCCCGAAGACATTGAGAGGCTTACCCTTGAGGGAAAACACCGCCTGGGTCATCGGGTCGCGGGAGGAGACGATTGAACCGGCCGCCGATTGACCCTCAGTGATAAAGACCATGTTCTCCCTGCCGGTAGGCGATGGTTTGCCCCGGGCCGGATGGTGCTTGCAGTCTTTTAACTGATCAATTTTCAGGGCAACTTTCTTGGCGTTGGCCCGGGCTTCGGAACGAACCGACTGCAGCTCTTTCCGGACATTCTCGTTGCGGACGATTTTTTCAAGCAGGGCCTGGGCGGTGTCGCCGTCTTTGTAGAGTGCGCTGGAGACAATCTCCCGCACCTGGTTGACTATCCAGGCCCGAACCTCGGTGTTGCCAAGCTTGTTTTTGGTCTGTGACTCGAAAACCGGATCTTTGATTTTGATCGCCAGGGTGCCGACGATGCCGTCACGGACATCGGTGTTGATGAACTTTTTCCCGGAAAATTCGTTGATACCCTTAAGAATCCCTTCACGAAAGGCAGAGAGATGGGTGCCCCCCTCACTGGTATAGGTTCCGTTGACGAAGGTGTAGTAGCAGTCGTTATAGGAATCGGTGTGGGAAAAGGCAAATTCGAGAGTGGGGTCTTTGTGGTAGATCGGTGGGTAGAGTTCGGAACCATCGAGTTCCTTGTCGAGCAGGTCAAGCAAACCTCGGGCGGAGTGGTAGAGCTCTTTATCAAGGTAGAGTTTCAGTCCGGCGTTGAGGTAGGCGTAGCGCCAGAGCCTCGCACCGACATAGGCCAGGTCGAACTGAAAGTTGGGAAACATTTCCCGGGACGGGAGGAACTCGATGGCGGTGCCATTTTTCTCTGAAGTCTCCCCGGTTTCTTCTTTTAACAGCCGACCGTTGGTGAAGTGGGCGGCGGCAAACCGCCCATCCCGGCAGGAGGTTACCGTAAAGTGTTCCGAGAGGGCATTAACCGCCTTGGTCCCTACTCCGTTGAGCCCTACCGAAAACTGAAAAACTTCGGTATTGTATTTGGCCCCGGTGTTGATGGTGGAGACACAGTCGACGATCTTTCCCAGAGGGATACCCCGGCCAAAATCACGGACCTTGACCAGTCCAGTGTCGCTAATCGAAATATTGATCCGTTTGCCGGCCCCCATGATGAATTCGTCAACCGCATTATCCACCACCTCCTTGAGCAGGATGTAGATCCCGTCCTGAGGGTTTGATCCGTCGCCAAGCCGGCCGATATACATCCCCGGTCGTTTACGGATATGCTCAAGAGAGCTCAGAGTTTTGATCTTACTTTCATCATAAGTATGCGTAGGAACATTCATATTTCGCAAAAACCTGAGTGTCAGAGTTGGCTGGGAAGTCGCCCGGCATAGTATTGCATTTGCAGAAAATGCGCAACTCTGTTGACGATATGCCGTCACCTCAGTGCATAAACCGGTAAGGATCAGTCGAAGATTGTCCCGTCACATCATCCTGATCCGCTCACAGTCGGGGCAGATCCAGGTTGGGCCGTTACTGATCCCCCATTTATTCTCTTCGAAACAGGTTTTGCAGATCATAAAACCACAGGGACAACTCCAGCAGAATTGCTGTGGCTCTTTGCAGCAGTGGCAGATGTACTCACCGGTCCGCTTTTTTCGGTACCCCCCAGAATGCTGACTTTTCATTGCCGAACCTCTTCAGCAAGCCAGGTTCGGTAGCTTTCGCTGACATCACCCACCTCCTGGCCGATGATTTCCGGGACCTCGTAGGGATGTTTCCGGGAGATCTCCGTCTTGGCATCCTCGGCCAGATGCGGCGCCGTTTTTACGGTCAGCAGCCACTCCTCTGCCGTAGTTTGTTTGCCCTGCCAACGGAACAGGCTGGTAACCGGCCCGGTAATCTGGGCACAGGCG
>JAZBOD010000519.1:0-6914 GCA_036350955.1 Desulforhopalus sp.
AAACAATCTTTTCGCCCAAACTCTGCGTTATGCTAAAAATTTTATCCTCGGAATATCAACTATATGCCTGTGGTAAAATTTTTCACATGCCTTGATTTTGAACGAAAATCCACGTTGTGCAAAAGGCTCGGTTGCCGGTGATTTTGCGGAGGCCGGGGCCTCCTCCGGGAGGATCCTGTCGGGATGGCGCATTGTACTGGGTAATCGCCAGGTCGGCAATGGTTCGGCTGAGCAGGGCCCTGGCAGGGATCTCAGCGGCGGAGCAGGACCACCGTCTCCAGGTGGTGGGTCTGGGGGAACATGTCCAGGGGCTGGATCCGGCGCACCGAGAAGCCCTGGCCGACCAGCGCCTCCAGGTCGCGGGTGAGGGTGGCCGGGTCGCAGGAGATATAGACCAGCCGGTCGCGGCAGAGCTCGGCGAGGATTGGGGCCAGCTGGGGCGCGCCGGCCCGGGGCGGATCAAGCACCGTGCAGTCGAAGCGCTCCCCGGCCTCGGCGAGTTGGCGGCAGGCCTGGTGGACTGCCCCTTTACGGAAGGTGACCAGCTCGAGCCCCGCCCGCCGGGCATTGTCGGTTGCGGCGCGGATCGCCGCCCCCTGCCCTTCGCAACCAAGCACCGTTGCTCCGGCCAGTCCGCTGGGGATGGCAAAATTGCCCATGCCACAGAACAGATCGAGGAGTCTTTGCCCCGGGGCGGCAGCGGCGAAGGTCAGGACGGTTTCGATCAGCCGGCGGTTCAGGCCGAGGTTGACCTGGCAGAAGCCCCCAGCTTCCCAGCGAAGGTTGAGGTCTCGGCCGGTATCACCAATCTTCGGGTAGTTGACCTCGAGACGGAAGGGTGATTGCCCTCCCGAAGGCGATCCACCAGCGGTCAGCGGCCAGCCATCCCCTTGAAAAAAGATCCGCTCGCACTCTGCAATATCCCTGGTCAGGCGCTGTGCCGCCTGGAGGTCGGCGGGGCGTGGCCGGCGCCGGTAGTGGAAGATCGCTGCCACCCGGTCGGTGCAGGGGTTGAGCAGGAGTTCCAGCGCGGTGGTCTGGCTGAACATGCGCCTGGCAGCGGCATGGTCCTGGAGCGCGGTGAGGGTGTGATTGAGGCTTTTCCCGGCGAGCAGGCAGCCGCTCACCGCAACGACAGCATGGGATTGGTGTCGGTGGAAGCCGAGCTGGCCACCGCCGTCGACCTGGAGGCGAAGCCGTTGCCGGTAGCCGAACTGGTCGGGGGAGGGGAGCAGGTCTTGTGGAGCGGGAAGGGCAATGGTGCTGCGCTCGAGCAGTTCGCTGAGCAGTTCTTTTTTCAGAGCCAGTTGGCTGGGATAGCTGACGTGCTGCAGGTCACAGCCGCCGCAGCGGAGGTAATACCGGCAGGGCGGCGGGATCCGTTCCGGGTGGTTGCTGAGCAGGTGATCGATTTGCCCGAAGAGCAGCCCTTTTCGGCTGGCGGTGATGGTCACCCGGGCGGTCTCTCCCGGCAGGGCGTGGCGGACCAGTACCACCTCGCCGGAGTCGAGATGGCCAAGGCCGTAGCCACCATTGACCAACTTTTTTATGGTGATCGTCGCAGTTTTCATCTTCCAATTGACGGCAGGACGGTTAGAATAGGCGCCATCTGTGGTAAGGCTCCCGCAGGGCGTCTTGCTGATCTTCCGTCCCCCTTCATAATCGAACGTCTTTGGCTTGTCGAATCCTATTCCGGCAGCTTGTCCTGCTCTTTCTGGTTCTTTTTTCGCTGGTCCAGCCCCTGGCGGCAGAACCCGGCCTTGAGGTGCAGGTTGAAGGGGTGACAGAAGAGCTGAAGAAGAATGTCCTGGCCCGACTAGCGATTAACCAGCCGAGGGCGCGGGCCTATCTCACCCCCGGGTCAATCCGTCGCCTGCACCGCCAGGCCGAGGAGGATATCCGCGTTGCCCTGGCCCCGTTCGGCTATTACAACCCGCAGATCAACGCCGAGCTCAGTCAGACCGAGAGTGGCTGGCTGGCGGTGTACCGCATTGACCAGGGGCCACCCCTGGAGATTATCGAGGTCGATGTCCAGCTGGCCGGGCCAGGGCATGATAACGCCGCTTTGCAGGCTGCGGTCGCTGAATTTGCCTTACGTCCCGGCGATCTCCTCGATCAGCAGATCTACGAGCGGGAAAAACGCCGGCTGGCCAACGCCGCCTTCGGCGAAGGGTTCCTCGATGCCGCTTTTCCGGAACGGGCCATCCGGGTCAACCGCGCCGAAAACAGTGCGGTGGTTCGTCTGCTCCTCAACACCGGGCCACAGTATCTCTTTGGTGAGACCAGCGGGGGGGAGGAGGTGCTGAGGCACGGTTTGCTCAACCGTTATCTGCCCTATACCGCGGGCGAGCCGTATGATCCGAAAAAGCTCTTCGAGCTGCAGTCGATCCTCTACCGCACCGATTACTTCAGCCGGGTGGCGGTGCGGGGCCGGGTCGATGCCCCGGAGGGGCTGACCGTACCGGTGGAACTGGAGCTGATACCGCCCGAACGCCGCAACAAATACAGTTTCGGCATCGGCTACGCCACCGATACCGGGGTTCGCGGCAAGGTCAACTGGGCCAACCGTCTGCTCAACGACCGTGGCCACCGGATCAGCGCCATGCTGCAGATTGCCGAGTTGGAAAATATCGCCGGTCTGCGCTTTGATGTCCCGCGGAATGATCCTCGCTATGACAGCGTCTCCCATCAGTTGGGCTACCAGGACAAGACCTGGCAGAATACCACGACCAGGCTGGTCACCGCCGGAGTGAGTCTGACCCATACCGGACCCCGCTTCAACTCGAGCGCCGGTCTGGAACTCCGCGACGAAGTCTACGACATCGGCGATACCAGCGGGGACTCCACCCTGCTGCTCCCCTCGCTTCTCGGCGGGATGGTTTTTGCCGATGACCTTTTACATACCAGAAATGGTCTGAAAATTGAGGCGGGGGCGCTAGGCGGGGTCAAAGGGGTGGTCTCCGACGTCAACTTCCTCCAGCTCACCGGGAGTGCGAAAGCAATTATATCCCCTTTTTCCAACTGGCGGCTGCTCGGTCGGGGCTCTCTCGGGGTCAATCTGGTCGAAGAGATTGACAGCCTGCCGCCGTCACTGCGGTTTTATACCGGCGGTGACAACAGCATCCGTGGCTATCGCTACAAATCGATCGGTACCGAAGATTCAGCCGGAGAGGTGGTCGGTGGCCGCTATCTGGTGGTCGGCAGCGTTGAGCTGGAACGGGTCTTTGGCCGCTGGTGGAGCCTTGCCGCCTTTTGGGACGCCGGTACCGCCTCGGACGATCTCACTATAGATTTTTACCAGGGTGTGGGGGCCGGCCTGCGTTTTCGCCTGCCCTTCGGGCAGATCCGCGCCGATCTTGCCTCGGCGATAACCGAGGATGGCCAGCCGATCCGTTTTCACCTCTCGGTCGGAGGTGACCTGTGATCCGTAAGACCCTCCTCGGCCTCGTGCTGCTGCTCATGGTGTTGTCGGTGATCCTCATCGGATTTTTCGGCGGCACCGAGCAAGGTCTCCAGCTGCTTGGCCGCCTCACCAACCACCTTGCCGGGGAACAGGTACGCATAGGCCGTCTCGACGGCCGCCTTCTGGGTGCCTGGAGTGCCAGTGACCTCGAGTTTACCGATCCGGCTGTCGAGGTCCGGGTCGACCGGCTGCAGTGGTCCTGGCAGCCCTTTAGTCTGCTGCAGGGTAACCTGTTGCTGGACCACTTTCGCCTCGACGGGGTGGATGTGCAGCTGTTGCCAGCAAGAGCCGATGCCCCTGCCGCAGACGATGAGGCTGCTTCGGGCAGGCCGGTGATCCCGCCGCTGGTCGTTGAGCTCAGGGAGCTGGCAGTCAATGACTTTCGCCTTTTCGGTGACGACGATGAGCCGCTGCTGCAGATCGACCAGCTGCGGGCGGATCTCCAGCTTGACCGGGAAAAACTGACCATCAACGCCTTTCGCCTGGACGGGCCGGATATTGGGCTGAGCATCGCCGGTACGCTTGAGCTGGATGGTGAGCCGCAGCTGCAGGTCGGTGGCAATCTGCGCTTTGCCGGCTACGGCTTTCACCCCCTGGCTGGCGGATACCGTCTCTCCGGCCCCCTTGCCGCGCTGCAGGTCAACCTTTCGCTCACCCAACCGGGATTGATTCGGGTCAGCGGAACCCTCGCCGAGCTGTTCGGCGATCCGGTGTGGAACGCCAGGTTGCACGCCGAAGAGATCGACCTGGCCAGCCTGATAGTCCACTGTCCTGCCATCCTGCTGCAGCGGGTCGATGCCGACATGTCCGGCACCTTCGCCACCTATGGTGGCAGGGTGCGGGCCAGTGGCGTGTGGCAGGGCTTTGACCACCTTGAGCTTGATGCCGAACTGGCAGGTGATGGCATGGGGATTGATTTTCCCGCCCTCGCTCTTCGGCGCGGCACCGGGCAGGCGGTTGCCGAAGGTGCTTCGATCAACTGGCGGGAGCTCTTTGCCTGGGCGGGCCGCTTCTCTTTTACCGCCATCGATCTTTCGCCGATTGCCGCCGAGCTTGCCGGCCCTTTTGATGCCGAGTTGACCAGCCGCGGGGATGTGTATGATGATCGGCTGGAGGCGATTTTTGCTTTCGACTCGTTATCCGGCCCGTTCTATGGCTATCCCCTTGAGGCGGCAGGCGAAATCTCCCTTGATCTGGAAGGGGTGGCAACCGATAATCTGCGCCTGGCCTTTGCCCAGAGCCCAGGCGCTCTGATGGTTGACCGTGGCCAATTTCGCTGGAGCACCGAGCCCACCTGGCTGGCGGAGATGCGGCTGGTTGACTTTCAACCCGCTTTCTTTTCGCCACTTCTCGACGGGCGGATCAGTGGCCACTTTTTTTCCGAAGGCCGCCTTGCCGAGGCCGAAGCTGACGGCGTACTGCGGATCGAGCAGCTCTCCGGCGAGCTTGCCGGTCACCGGTTGGCCGGCCTGGGCGTGCTGCGTTTTGCCGGGGAGAAGCTTGTCGCGGAAAACCTGGAGCTGCAGAGCGGGACAACCGAGCTCTCCCTGAACGGGGAGCTTGCCGAACAGCTCTCCCTTAACTTTGCCCTCTCTTCGCCTGATATTGGTGGGGTGTTGCCGGAAAGCGGCGGAAGCCTGCACCTTGAGGGTGCCTTGTGGGGCAGTCGGCAAGAACCCCGGCTGACCGTTTCGGCCCGCGGCGATGATTTGTGGCATCACCACTCGGCACTTGGCCAGCTTCGCGCCGAGGGCACCGCCGGACTGGCACCGGACGATCCCCTGGCGCTCTCCCTGACGATTACCGGCCTTGCTGCAGGGGGTGTTGCCGTGGACCACGCCGGGCTGGAGGTTGACGGTACCCTGAAAAACCATCAGGCCAGCATGACGGTGCTCGGACCGCTCGGCCGGCTGGCCCTTGCCGCCGATGGTGGCTATGCCGGGGAGTGGCTGGGGAAAATTTTTGCCATCGAGTTGGCGTCAGAGGGCTATGGCCTCTGGCGCCAGGAAGGAGATGCGGCGCTCAAGGCCGGAACCTCTGGCGTTGAGCTGAGCAGCTTATGTCTTCAAGCGGCCGAGGGCAGGATCTGCAGCGGTGGGGAGGTATCGTTTGGCGAAAATCCCGCCTGGTCGGCAGAGGCTGCAGGAGAGGCCCTGCCACTTGCCCTGCTCAACAGCTCTGGTCTGCTTGCCTTGCCCCTGACCGGTCGGCTGGATGCCGACCTGGCAATAGCCGGTCAGGCCGGGGTGCTCGACCGGGGTTCGGCGAATCTGGCGGTAAAGCGCTTCACCGTCGAGATGGCCGACGATCTTGAGGTTGATAGCCAATTACGAGATATCACGCTGCAAATGGAACTGATCGACCGCCGCCTGGGGATCGATTTGGCCAGTCAGGTGAAGGGTGGCGGCAGTCTCCAGTTGGCGGCGGAACTTGTCGGGCTGGCCGAGATTTCTCCGGCGGTGGCTGAGCTGCCGCTAACCGGCAAGCTGACCATTGACGCCTTCAACCCGGCACTGCTGGCGGTATTGGCCAAGTATGAGGCGATACCCAGTGGTGTGCTCTCCGGACAGTTCTCCTTGTTCGGTACTCCCCGCCAGCCAAGGGTTTCCGGCAATCTGCAGTTGGCTGACGGAAAGGTCGCCATACCCTCTTTAGGTATCGAGCTTGCCGATATTCATTGCACACTTGCGGCCGACAGAGCCGGCATGCGCCTTGGCGGCGGGTTGAGCAGCGGCAGCGGGACCCTTGCCGCTGAAGGGATGCTCTACTATGAACCTGAAGGGGTGAGTGCCGACATCCGCCTGCGCGGCGAGGATGTCCTGGCGGTGGACCTGCCGGAATACCGTTTTCAACTCAGCCCTGACCTTCGTCTGCTCTTTGCTGATAATCGTCTGGAGGTTCGTGGCCTGGTGGAGGTTCCCTATGGCCTGATCATTCCCGAGGAGTTTCAGGAATCGATCGCCCCTTCGGCGGATGTGGTTATGGTCAATGGCGAGGAAATTGAGGAGACCTCCTCCCTGGCAGAGAACATCATCCTGGATGTTGATGTCCGCCTTACCGACGAGGTGCGGATCGACGGCCATGGCCTCACCGGGCGACTGGCCGGAGAACTCAACGTCCGGACCACCACCAGTAACCTGCTGGTCGGCCGCGGCGAACTCGACCTGCTGGAGGGGACCTTCACGGTATACGGGCGGAGTCTGGACATCGCCCGGGGCAGGGTGCTGTTTACCGGAGGGCCGATTGACAATCCCGGGGTCGATGTCCGGGCCCAAAAGAGCGTCGGTGAGGGGCAGGCCAGGGAACAGGCCTATACCGTGGGCATGGAGATCACCGGTTTGCTGCAGGACCTGCAGTTCAGACTCTTCTCCGAGCCTTTTATGGAGGATACCGAAATCCTCTCCCTGATGATCGTCGGCCACTCCTTTGCCGAATCCAGTACGGAAGAGAG
>JAZBOD010000520.1:0-2630 GCA_036350955.1 Desulforhopalus sp.
CAGCCGCCGGCAGAGGGTTCAGGGTGATAACAGGGAGGAGAAAAAGGTGGTAATCCTGCATTTTAAGCTGAGCCCTTTAGGCAGAGTCGACCTCAATCTGGCAGCCCCCCTGGCATTGACTGACCTGCTCGCTCGCGCTGTCGAGCAGAAGGGCGTCAAAATTGGCGGAACCATGGTTGTCCGCCGGGGCAGACTGCTCGGTGAGGATGAGCTGATTTACGACGGTGACGAACTGGATATATATCCCGCACTCTCCGGCGGATGAGAGTCCGCTCCCGGCTTAGAAGCTTTTTTTGACCCCATAGCGGTGGGGATTCCAGTCGAGAAGCCGCTTCACCCACTCCACCAGTTTTCCCGGTTTTGTCTCTTGTATGGCTCTTGTCGGCGGCTGTTCTGCCTGTGGTTTTTGCTCGGCCATTGCCCACTCCTCTTTTGGAATGTGAAGAACGTTATCTTGAGATCGTAATGAAATGGTTTGCGACAAAATACCCGGATCCCGCCTGAGAGGGACACTGGCACTCTCCACTATACCTCTTATTGTATTGACCAACAAGTATGGCCGACAGTCTGCTACAGACTCTTTACCCGATGAGGAATACGATGAAACGGATAGCTTTTTTTACTCTTTTGCTGTTGCTCGGGACAACATCCCTTGAGGCTGTGCCGCTGTTAACCGGGCGCAGTGAACAGCAGGAATACCTCGTTGAAGAAGTGGCCTCGGGGCTGGGGGTTCCCTGGGGGATGACCTTTGTCGCGCAGGATCAACTGCTCTTTACCGATAGAAGAGGACAAATCTTTCTGCTCCACCTGGAGAACGGGAAAATCGTGCCGCTTTCCGGCGGTCCTGAGGTTTTTGCCCGGGGGCAGGGCGGAATGCTTGATGTCGCGGTTCCGCCGGGCTACCAGTCGGGGGCGTGGATCTATTTTACCTATAGCCGGCCGCAAGCCGGGGGAGGGGCCACCACCCTGGCCCGGGCACGTCTTGACGAAGAACGGCTGGTTGACTGGCAGGATCTGCTGATCACCCAACCGGTAAGCGACAGCGGTCATCACTTCGGCAGCCGGATCGCCTTTGACCAACAGGGCCACCTCTTTTTCACCACAGGTGATCGCGGTGATCGGAAAAACAGCCAAAATCTGGGCAATCATGCCGGCACCGTCCTTCGTCTCCACCTTGACGGCACCGTCCCGACCGACAACCCGTCTCTTGGCGGCAAGGCCCGGCCGGAGATCTGGAGCTATGGGCATCGCAATGCCCAGGGAATTGCCTATGACCCGGAACACCAACGTTTGTGGCTGAATGAACACGGTCCACGTGGCGGTGATGAGATCAATCTGCTACAGCCCGGCGGGAATTACGGCTGGCCGGTGGTCTCCCACGGTATGGAGTACTGGGGGCCGGTGGCGGTGGGGCAGGGAAAAACCAAGGCAGGAATGGTCGACCCGGTTAAGGTCTACATTCCTTCAATCGCTCCGGGCAGTCTGCTGCTCTACACCGGCGAAGCCTTTCCGGCCTGGCGGGGAGACCTTTTCGCCGGAGCGCTACGGATGACTCACCTCAACCGGGTAGTGCTGGATGAAGCGGGATTACCTCTGGAGGAAGAGAGACTTCTTGAGGAATTGGAAGAGCGGATTCGCGCGCTCATTCAGAGTCCGGAGGGATGGCTCTACCTCTCTACTGACAGTGGGCGGATTCTCAGGCTTCGGCCAGCTGGATCTTAGTCGGCGGTGGCACTGCGCGTTCGGCGCAGGCCTTATTCGGCGGCAGTGCCGAGCCGGTCGCATACGGCCACCGCCAGGGCAAAGAGAATATCGAGGCTGAGGATTTCACCAATCGAGCGGTCGTAAAGCAATCGGGCCTCGGCGGGAAACTCTTCGTCTCCCGCCCAGTAGAGCACTGCCAACGGCAGGTCGGCGGTGATCGGGAAGCTATAGGCGGCATCGGCCATCGCCAGAGGCTTGCCGCCTAATGCTTCGCATCCGGCTCGAAAGGCGGCAACATCGTCGCCAAAGCGGCGACTGATCAGATCGGTGGGAATCAGGTGAGGTCCACGGAAGAAGGTCGGCCCTCCAGGCAGGTCCTTTTCGGAGATCCACTCTTCACCGGGAGGGGTATCTTTGCCCTGGAGAAGATAGTAGATTGCAAAAAGTCCAAAATATTCGTGGGCGGGTCCTCCCGCCACCGCAAAGGAAATCCGCTTCTCCCGTGGTTCGATGAGCCACTCCATCCCCCAGATATTCAGCCGGTAGCAGCCAGTCTGCTTTTCGTAGTGGCAGCGGCCATTGCGGCAGATTGCTGCAGGATCAGCCGCTGCCAGTTGGTTGTAGTAGCTTTCGGCAATCAGTTCGGGCATGGTCTCTTTCCGTGCTCTTTTTTGCGGTGGTCAGTGATGGTCAGAATTGTTTTCCTTCGATGTTTTTTTGCAACTGAGCTATTTCCAGGCCGAGGGCCACACACTGTTTGCCGTCCATGCACCGCTCGGCATCCAGGGTGTCAAGAAAATGGCGCAGGCTGTGAGAGTCTTTTTTCAGGTCAACCGTCCAGGTCTTTTCGGTGGTGTTGAAATTGACGGCGACATCAATCCCGCAGGAACCGATTTCCGGATAGAGTTCGGTTATCTTTTCACATA
>JAZBOD010000521.1:0-2440 GCA_036350955.1 Desulforhopalus sp.
GGAAAAGGATCCGGCGGGAAAAATACCAGCGGCTGCTCCCTTCCAAGGAGGCTGCTTCGCGTAATTCCGGGGAGATGTTCTGCAATGCCGCCAGGTAGAAAATCATAAAGAAACCGGCTTCCTTCCAGATGGTCATGACGATTATTGCCGGCAGCACGGTTTGTGGATCACCCAGCCAGTTTGGCCCTTTTTGGCCAAAAACGGCGAGGAACTGGTCGATCAGGCCGATATCCGAGGCATAGAAAAACAGCCAGATATTGGCGACGGCGATCATCGGCAGGATGGTCGGGGTAAAAAAGGCCATGCGGACCAGGCCCCGGCCGAAAAAAGAGCGATCGACCAGCAGGGCCATAATCAAGGCGAGGGCAATTGAGCTGGGGATCGTCCCCAGGGCAAACCAGCAGTTGTTGAGGAGAACCTGCCGGAAAACCGGGTCGGCAAAGAGCATCCGGTAGTTGGTCAAGCCGGCTGAAGAGGAGCTGCTACCGCCATGCAAACTGTCGATGACCGTGCCGGCCATCGGGTAGTGGGTAAAGGCGATCAACAGGATCGCCGCCGGCATGAGGAGCAGCCAGCCATGGAGGGAGGCTGGAGAGAATTTCATCGGCATTCGGCGACCGGGTTCCCAAGGGGGCGGACAGAGCCGCCCATGGGAACCCGGTGGTAAAATTATTGATATTGGCGCAGCAGGTTGGTGGAGGACTGCTGGGCACTTTCCAAGGCTTCAGCTGGCGTGGCCCGCCCGGTCAGGGCCGCCTGGATGGCGTCGTCGAGTGCCTTGCGGATCCGGCCGGTCTGATGGGTGGACAACTCTGCCGTGGCAAACTCCAGTTGGTCTCGGGCGACGGCGGCATAGGGGAAATCCTTGACATAGTTTTTCAGGGTCTCCGTCTCATAGGCCGCCGGGCTTACCCCGAGGTAACCGGTTTTCACCGACCAGTGGGCGGAGCGTTCCGGGCTGGTCATATAGCGGATCAGCTGCATCGCCGCCCGCTGCTCTTCGGGGGTTGACTTCTTGAAGATATAGAAATTCCCGCCACCGGTGGGGGTGCCCCTTCTTTTGGCGGCCGGGAGCATGGCGACGCCGAAATCAAAAGTGGCGTTGTCTTTCACCGAGGTCAGGTTGCCGGTGGAGTGCCACATGATGGCGGTCTTCCCTTCGAGAAAATTCTGGCGCAGGGTTGCCCACTCAATCGTTCCCTCCGGCATGATCCGGTGGGTACTGCTGAGATCCTTCCAGAACTGGAGGGCCTCGACGACGGCGGGTTTGTTGAAATAGGTCTGGTTGCCGGCATTGTTCATCAGGACTTCGCCGTTCTGCATGGCGAGGGCGCCAAACATCCAGTAGGGGTAGCCGGTGGAGGGGATCATCACGCCCCATTTCGAGCCATCGGCGGCGGTGAGTTTCTTGCCCGCTACAACCATTTCCTCCCAGGTTGCCGGCGGCTGTTCCGGGTCAAGCCCGGCAGCCCGAAAGGCGTCCTTGTTGTAGTACATGACGATGGTTGAGCGCTGGAAGGGGATTCCCCAAGTCTTTCCAGCGGTTTGACCATTTTCCATCAGTGCCGGGTAGAAGGAGTTGAGCCAGGCCTTCTCTTCGTCGGTCTTGACCAGGTCATCAAAGGCGACAATCGCATCCTGGTTGATCAGTTCGTAGCTGTCGATGGCAAAAAGGACCGACAGCTGGGCCGGATTACCGCTGTTCAGGGCGGCCATCGCCTTTACCCGGGCATCGTTGTAATTGCCGGCATAGATCGCTTTCACTTTGATTTCCGGGTTCTCCTTCATGAAATCGGCGACCATCCCGTCGACGACCTCGGTCAATGGGCCGCCCACCGCAATCGGGTAGTACATGGTCAATTCGGTGGCGGAGAGGGTGGTGGCCGAAACGGCCAGGGTGGTTGCCGCAATGGTGGCGACGACCGTTCTTTTCATTTTTGCCAACATGGTGTAGATCTCCTTTTGTCTGAGTGTTCTGATTGGACGTTAGTGTCCGGCTTGGACGTATCGCTCCATGGCTGCTGCCCGGGAGCGAACTCCGCTGGCGGGGGGTGGCTCCCCCGCCAGCGGATCCCACTGGGGTCAAAAAGGTGGACGGCTTCCTCCGGCCATGCCACCAGGATCTTTTCTCCGCGGCGGAAGTCACCTCGGCCGGCGATTCTGATGAGGATCGGCTGATCGGCGCAATGGAGATGGAGGATCGTCTCTCCGCCCAGGTAATCGGTCGCCTCGACCTGGGCGGGCACCCCCTGGTCGGCTACGGTGATTGTCTCCGGGCGGATACCCAGCCGCCATGCATCCGGAAGCTACCCGAGCCGGTATCCTGCCTGCCGCAGAGGGGCGGGGGCGAGGATATTCATCGGCGGGTGGCCGATGAATCTGGCGACAAAGGTTGTCGCCGGAATGGTGTAGATCTGGTCCGGACTGCCCACCTGCTCCA
>JAZBOD010000522.1:0-2046 GCA_036350955.1 Desulforhopalus sp.
CTGCACCCGACGGCGATCGTCAAAGAGACGGTTAAACTGCTCCATTCAACCCTGCCGGCAACGATCGCCATCCGCCAGGAGGTCGATCCACGCTGCGGGATGATCCTCGCCGACCCGACTGAATTTCATCAGGTGCTGATGAATCTCTGCACCAACGCCTATCACGCCATGGAGGAACAGGGCGGCACCCTGACCATCAGCCTGGAGCACTCCTGGTTGAGTGAGGGGCAGCAAGACTACCTCGGAGTCCGTCCGGGAGAGGTGCTTCATCTGGCAATCAGTGATACCGGCCGGGGAATCTCTCCGGAGGTCGGCGCGAAAATTTTTGACCCCTATTTTACGACGAAAGCGACCGGCAAGGGAACCGGAATGGGGCTGGCCATCGTCCACGGCATCGTCGTCGCCATGGGCGGGGCGATTGGCTATCAGAGCCGGCCCGGGGAGGGAACCACCTTCACCGTCACCCTCCCGGCGGAAAAATCCACCGCACCGCTGGTTGATCGCCCGGTGGAGATTGTTCCGGTGGGCCGGGAGCGGGTCCTTTTTGTCGATGACGAACCGATGCTCGCCGAGATGGGTCAGGCAATGCTCGAGCGGCTGGGCTACACGGTTACCAGCCGGACCAGCAGTCTTGAAGCCCTGGCCACCTTCAGCAACCAGCCGGAGGCCTTCGACCTGGTGATCACCGACCAGACCATGCCGGGGATGACCGGGGTCGATCTGGCTCGGCGGATGCTGCAGATCCGCCCCCAGCTACCGATTATTCTCTGCACCGGCTACAGCACGCAGATTTCTGCGGAGAAAGCCCAGCAATACGGCATCCGCGGCTTTGCCCTCAAACCGCTCACCAGAAAAGATATCGCCACCATGGTCCGCAAAGTACTCGGTAATCCTCTTCCGCCGGCCAAACCGGCGGCCGCTGCACCCGGTTCGGAGCCGGGGAACTGAACCGGACCTGGCAACACCCACGACCGCTATGGAGAGGTATGCTGTTGTCCAGGCCAGGGCTTTATCTTTACGAGGTATTAAAATCGCCGCCTGATGAAAAAGTGTATCCGCTGAAAATGGTCTATCCTCTGTCGGCAATGGTTTGAGGAAATCGTGTAATGTTTTTTTAAAGGAACCTCTCAGTCGCTCTCGACAGGGCCGAACAGCAGGCAGATATCCTTTGATTCCCCGTTGATTTTTCTGAGGGAATGCCCGGGCCAGACCAAGACTGTCGACCCCTTTTGCCGCAAAAAAAGGATCGTCCGTAAAGAGCGAAAGAAAGCTCCTTGCCAGCGGCCTGTAAAAGCGATATCCTGATCAATAAGGGTATCTTGTTCTGCATCTCCTGTCCCGGGGAAGGACTCCCTGCGGCAGCGAGGTTGGTTTATCTTTGGATCATTTTTTTTAGGTGAGGGTAATCATGCCGTTTCTGGGAAGATTGAGCGCCAAGCTCTTCGTTTCGTTCAGTATCGCCATTGCCGGACTGGTGGTCATTGCGACTATCGGCAATATCGCCCTAAACCGGACGGTGACGGTGAGCCAGGAAGTCAAGGAGAAGAAATTTAGTCTGGCGATACTGGTCGAAAAATTTGCTTCAACGAGTACCTCGATCATCAATTCCATCGAGGTCAGCGCCGCCCAGAGTACCGAGGAAGGTCTGGACGAAGCGATAGAAACCAAAAAGCTTCTCGACAGCCAGCTCCAGGAGGCTCTCGCCCTGGCCGAAAACGGCCCGTTGGCTGAAAGACTGCAGGAATTGCAGAAAATGGCGGAAAAGGTCATGGTCCTGGGTACTGCCCGGGTCAAGGTGGTCATCGATCAGGACTTCGCGGCGATGTCCGCAGCCACCACCGCCTTTACCGCGCAGACCGAGGCCTTTCGGAAGCAGTTGCGGCAGGTCCAGGAGACCAGCCGCCATGACCTGGAAAGTTCCCTCGAAAGCCTGATCAGCGGTTCCCGTCAAAGTTCCTTCATTGCCCTGATCACTGCCTTGGTCCTCGTCCCTCTGACCATTGCCCTCTCTGTCTGGGTCTACCTCGCCACCGTCCGGCCGATTCA
>JAZBOD010000523.1:0-6052 GCA_036350955.1 Desulforhopalus sp.
CGACCTGCTGATAAATACTGGCCATCCTCTTCGAGTGAAGCACCTGATCGACCGGGCAGGGTTCACCATCTTCTCCAGCCGTACAGAGGCGGCTGTAGTCGATGCCCAGCACCTCTTCCTCCTTGCGGCCATCGGCCTGGAGGAAGGCTCGGTTGGCCATCACTACCCGGCGGTTCCGGTCGATCACCAGCAGCTGCGGCCGGATACAGTCGAGAATATTGCTGAGGAAACGCTCCTGCTCTTCAATCTGGTTGAACAGCAGGGTTATTTTGCGATAGGTTCGGGCCTTCTGAATGGCGTTGCCACCCTCTTCCGCCACCGCCACGGCAAAGTCGATTTCACTCTCACCAAAACTGCGGTGCTCTTTGGTCAAAAGCCGCAGCACTCCGATAATTTCTGTGCCATCGGTGATCGGCACCGCGAGGATTGACTTGATCCCTTCATCGCGGATAGCCTGATGAAAGTCGACCCGGGGATCGGTTGTTGCGTCATAGATTGCCACCGGCTGACCTTTGAGAACCTTGAAGATCGAATCCTCTGCCTTGATCGAACCTCGATCGAGATAGGCTTGAGAAACGCCGGAAGAGGCCATCAGCTGCAACCGGTTGGTCGCCGGGAGGAGCAGCCGAATGGTGCAGCCTTTCACCCCCATCACCCCGGGCAGTTTTTCAACAATGGCACTGAGTATCTCCTCAAGGTCCAAAGTCGAATTGACCAGACGGGAGATCGCCCGAAGCTCGCGCAGGAAATGGACCTGATGCTCCATCTCCTGGAAAAGCCGGCTGTTGGTCAGGGCTATGCCCAACTGTGCCGCAAGAGACATGGCAAAGGCCACCTCCGAGTCGACAAAACTGCGCTTTTCCCGGGAGAGCAGCCGCAAAACCCCGATCACCTGCTGTTTAAACAGGATCGGTACCGACATCACGCTCTTGACCCCTTCCCGGCGGATAATCGCCAGGCTCTCCGGGTCAAGCGCCGCCTCCAGATCGGTCGTCGCCTTCGGCACCCCCTGACGCAGCGCCGCCATCACCTCCTGACTGTCGATGGTGGTCCGTGCCAGATACTCATCAGAAACACCCCAGGTCGCCTTCAGCACAAAAGTTCCCGAATTCTTATCGAGCAGCCTGATGGTTGCCGCATCAACGGCCAACAGCTCGGGCAGGCGCTCCACCACCAGTTCCATGACCAGTTGCGGGTCGTGGACCATGCTGGTGAGACGGGTTATCTCCTCATAGACGGCAAGATAATCCCGGGCTGTTGATGGGTTGTCAGGCTGCATTATCGATCAGTTCCCTTGGGACGCAAGTACAGGGCCAACAGCCCGACTCAGGCCTCGACCAGTTCGACCAGTTTCAGCGCATGGGTCGCACATTTGCTGACGCAGGCTGGTTTAAGGCCGGCGTCAAGGCGATCCATACAGAAATCGCACTTCACCGCCTTGTTGTTTTCAGGGTTCTTCACCGGAATCTGCCAGGGGCAGGCGGTGCTGCAGGCCATGCAGCCAATGCATTTTTCGGTATCGATATAGACTATCCCATCCGGGCGCTGAACCATCGCCGCAGTCGGGCAGACCGGCACGCAGAGCGGCTGCTCACAATGCCGGCAGGTGGAAAAGGTTATCTCCAGCCGGGGTACCCCACCGATTTTTTTCAGCGGCGTGGTGCTGATATCGCAAAGCATCGGCCCCGGTGGCAATGACTTGTTGGCCTTACAGTGCACCTCGCAACCATGACAGGCGACACATCGGCGGGAATTGAGACGTATGGTGTATTTTTTCACAGTTCTGCTCTCCTCTTGGTATTGCGAATACTCTTGCTGACATGGACAAAGGCTTCGCAGAGGTTAACCCCGCCTCCGGCCTGATCCCAGTCATCGAGTTTACCGACCATCAGCTTCTGATCGCTCAATCCGGCCATGAAATTCCTGGTCTGCCTGGGGATTTCCCGGCCAAAGCCGTGCACCGTAAACACCGCGTCCGGATGGATAAAGTCGGTAACGTGGGCTGCCACCGTGGCCCGGTAGCTCTGATCCGCCGCCGCGACCTCAACCAGGTCACCGCTGGCGATACCCATTGCCTTGGCCTTTTTGGTATTGATCCACAGGGTGTTTTCCGGCATCAATTCCGAGAGCAGCGCATTGTTGGTGGTGTGACCGTGGGTATGGATGGCGACCCGGCCATATACCAGGCGAAACATCCCCTTTTCCGGGGCGGCCGGCACCTCAAACGGTTTGAGCGACGGCAGGTTGACCTTGCCCAGCTTTTCGCTGACAAATTCGAGTTTGCCGCTGGGGGTTTTAAACGCTGCCGCCAGTTTATCCGCATCATAGAAGACCGGTTTGTCGGCCAGTTCGACAAAACCTTTCGCCTCAAAGTCTGCCATGGTGTAGCCGGTCGGCTCGAGTTGCCAGGCCCACAGTTCGTCAATGGTGGTAAAGGGAAAGAGCTCGGCAAAACCAAGACGTTCGGCAAGACCCTTGAAAATTTCCCAGGAGGCCTTGGTGTCGTACTTCGGTTCAACCGCCTTGCGCCGCACCGCTAGCCTGGGCTTCAGCCCTTTCTGCTGGCAAATCGGCGTGTCCCGCTCAAGGTAGGTCGACTCAGGGAGGATCACATCGGAAAACCAGCCGAATTCGCTGTAGTTGGTATCGATGGAGACCAGAAGATCGCACTTGCTCATCGCCTTCTTCTGCTTTTCGGGATCGGGCATGCCGCTGAACGGGTCATGGCGCATGGCAATCCAGGCCTTGATCGGATAGGGCTCTTCGGCGAGCATCCGGTTAAAAAAGAGATGGGCCAGGCCAGGGCCTTTGTCAAAATGGGTGAACTCCCAGCCAACCCCATCACCCCGTTTGATATCGGGTTTGGGGCAGTCAATCGCCCGGATCCCCTTTTTGCCGCAGTCTCCGGCACCTTTGGGGATAAACAGCCCGCCGGCCATTTCGATGTTGCCCATCAGAATGTTGAGAATATGCATGGCCCGGCTGGCGTAAAAGGAATCCCGGTAACGGGCCAGGTTCCAGCCCGGGTGAAAAATCACCTTTGGCCGGTCTTCACCGATCTCTTCGACGAAGGCGAGAATATCTTTTTCTTTGACATCGCAGACCCCTGCCGCCCATTTCGGGGTGTACTCCTTGACAAACTGGCACAGTTCATCAAAACCGCTGGCATAGCGGGCAAGAAAGTCACTGTCAAAATAGTTTTTGTCGATGACTCCGTTGATCACCCCAAGGGCAAGGGCATAATCGGTCCCCGGTCTGACCTGGAAGAACCGGGTGGCCTTGACCCCGGTCATGGTCTGGCGGACATCGACATAGGTCAACCTTCCGCCCTTATCAAGCATATCAAGGGTCTGGTGATTCTCGGCCAGACGCAGCGCGGAAAACATATCTCGGCCGAAGAGAACGAGATGTTTGGCATTTTTTATGTCGTAGGCAAAACCTTTCCGGCCCACCCCGTTGATCGACAGGCTGGCGTGATGGGTATTGCGGCCACAGGTACAGTCGTGATTGGTATAGTTGGGCGAGCCGTAGGCATGGATAAAGGCCTTGTACATATCCTGCCACGGCCCTCCCCGCGAGGAGAGCACCACCGATTCCGGGCCGTACTGCTCTTTGATCCCGGCCAGTTTGTCGGCGACATAGGCCAGGGCTTCATCCCAACTGGCCGGCCGCCACTGGCCGCTGCCCCGCTCACCGACCCGGATCAACGGCTGCTGCGGCCGTTGCTCGTCATCGAGCAGGGCAACTCCGGCAGAGCCTTTTGCGCAGAGTGCGCCACCCAGAAGATGCGGATTCCCCTCAATCCAGGTTACCCTGTTGTTTTCGCTCTCCACCCTGATGGGACAGCGCACCGTGCACATGCCACAGATGGAGTATACTGATTTCTTCATGTATTTCTCCCTTTGTTTTTCCTGATGCTTCCTCGTTTTCAGCAAGCCAGAACCCGGCTTACCTTTTCTTCCAACTCCCGTTTATCAATCGGTTTGACACAGTACTCAACCGCACCAAGTTCGAGCGCCTCCTGCGCCGTTTCGATGGTAGGGTAGCCGGTCAACATGATCACGGTGATACCTGGATCAATTGTTTTCAGCTGCTGAAGCACCTCTATCCCACTCATTTTTTTCAGTTTTATATCAAGAATGGCCAGGTCCACCCGGTTTTGCCCGGCAAAGGCAATCGCCTCCTCTTCTTCGGTAAAGCAGTGCACCGTGTGCCCTTTACGCTCAAGAATTTTCTGGATCAAAACCACCGCGTCAAAGACGTCATCCAAAGCCAGTATTTCCGCCATTGCCTTTACTCCCTGGTCATCCACCGGTACTTTGTGAGGCCGGCAGGCTGATACTAAAAAGGGTCCCGGGTGACGGGGAATGATCAACGGCATCCTTGACCGGGCTCTCCACCGTAATCATCCCCCCGTGATCCTGAACTATGCCATAGGTTACCGACAGACCGAGTCCGGTACCCTGCCCCACCGGTTTGGTGGTAAAAAATGGGTCGAAAATCTTGCCCAGATTCTTTTCCGGAATGCCCGTTCCGGTGTCCCTCACCTCGACCTTGACCCTGCCCTCCGCCGCCATGAACCTGGTGCGCAGGAAAATCTGCCCCCCACCGCTCTCCTGCATGGCGTGGTGGGCATTGTTGAGCAGGTTGACAAAGACCTGCCGCAGCTTTTCCGGGTCGCCGACTATCTTCGGCAGCTCACTCTCGAGATCAAGACAGATATGGACATGGCTGAGCCCCAAGGTATGTTCAGTGACCGCAACGACATCGCCCAGCACCTCGTTGAGGTCAACCTCTTCCCAGGTACTGCCGGACTGGCGGGAAAACTTCAACAGGTCGGCAACAATCTTTCGGGTGGCCTTGGTCTGCCGTTCGATAACCTGGAGATTCTGATAGTGCTCAGTTTTTGGGTCAAAATCGTCCATCATCAGCTGAGAGTAACCGAGAATAATCCCCAGTGGCGTGTTGATCTCGTGGGCGACGCCAGCGGCCATCTGGCCCACCGAGGCCATCTTTTCACTGGCCGAGAGCTGTTCGAGCATGGTCTTTACCCGGGTCAGATCCTTGGCAATCGCCTCGGCGCCCAACAGGGTACCGCTTTCGTCTACCAGGGCCGTAGCAGAGAGCAGGACAGAGAGGTGGGAGCCATCTTTTTTACGAAATTCCAGGTGGAGATCTTTGATAAAACCGTCCCTGACCAACTGCCCACCAAAACTTTCCTGCTCCTCTTTAAGGACAAAAAGCTGGTCAAGTTCCAGGGCCACAGCCTCTTCCCGGCTGTAACCAAGCATCTCCAGGCCGGATCCGTTGATTTCCACTACCCGGCCCTGGGCATCGGTAAAAAAGACCATATCCTTGGTGGCAAGAAAGAGATGGCGGAATTTTTTCTCCGAACGGGACAACTCTTCGGTGCGCGCCTCGACCTTGTGCTCCAGGTTTTGATTCAGATCACGTAATTCACCCGCCGCGACGGCCAGCCGACGATAGGCGTTTTTCAGTTTGTCGGCCTCACGCTCCAGGGCCTCATAGGCCTGCACCCCCTTATGGTAAAAAATCATCACCGCCGCCACCGAGATCATGAACAGGGTATTGAATCCTCCGGAATAGGGGGCAATGCTTCTCCACACCTGCCCATGGCCGCCAATCAGGAGAAACTGCTTGACCAGGTGTCCCATCCCCCGGGAGATGGAAAAGAGGGCGATGGCAAAGGTCACGTAGTAGAGGTACCCCCAGACAAAATTGCCCGGTTGGCGCTTGGTGAGCAGCCTGGCATAATTGAGGGCGAGAAAGGCAAAGAGGATATTGGCCGAAGAACCGAGAATATCGGAGGTGATGGTGGGGAGCAGCGAAAGGCCGGCCATTATTTCCCCTCCCCAGCAGTGCCAGTTTGTTCACGGTCCAGGGAGTGATAGAGGGTACGCATGGCCAGAAAGAGACAGAACAGTCCGGGGGTAATGACCAGATGGTCAAGAGAGGTGGAGAGGTAGAGCCATCTCAGTGCTCCTTCCGGGTAGAGCAACAGGGAGGAGAGGTAGCCATTATCGGTCACCAG
>JAZBOD010000524.1:0-4169 GCA_036350955.1 Desulforhopalus sp.
AAGCCTGACCCCCTTGAAATTAAATCTGCTGGAGATAGGGCTTGAGACGGGCGAGGGTTTTACTGCCAATTCCCTTGACGCCGGTCAGTTCCTCATGGCTTTTGAACTGGCCATTACTTTGCCGGTACTGCACAATCGCCTCGGCGGTGACCGGACCTATCCCGGGGAGGCGGGTGAGCAGTTGCTGATCAGCGGTATTGATATCGATATTGGTGGGAATCTCCATCGCCTTTTTCCCTTTCGCTTTGGCCGTCGTATCCAGCTGAACTGCTTCTCCTGAGTTTGCCGAACTGTCAATCTGGGCCTGCAGATGGCCGGGCAGGCCGCTGAACAACATGGCGAAAGTGAACAGGGTCACCAGCAGCAGATTGATGGTTTTCGCGGTTTTCATAGTTCCCTCCATAAGCTGATTTTTGGGGTGGTGCTCCTGGCAGACCTTTCCCGCAGCGAACTCATCGCCTGTCAGAAATAGTCAATAACCATGAGCTGTTATCTATGGCCCAACCTTACCAATCGCTCCTGAAATTCTTCCCACAGATTTATTGCAACCGAAATTTTTCCAAAAAAAACCGGCTGGCCGGGGAAATAATTCCCCCGGCCAGCCGGTTGACGGGCTTAATTCGCCTGAGTCTTGTACTACAGGATCGGCTTCATCGCCCCCATGTGGGAACGGAGTTCGGCGCCGACATCTTCAATAACCGTAAAACGGATCCCTTCATTAACCTGGATAAGGTCAAGGTTGTCTACCCCGGTATCCGCAAGTTCCAGACCTTTGCCGATTACATCGGTATCGATGGTATTCATGAAATCCTGGAGTAGAGGCACCGCAGCATTGGCAAAGAGATAGTTGCCGTATTCGGCGGTGTCGGAAATCACCACATTCATTTCATAGAGCTTTTTCCGGGCGACGGTATTGGCGATCAGCGGTACTTCATGGAGTGATTCGTAGTAAGCCGACTCCTCTTTGATACCGCAGGAAACCATGGTATCAAAGGCCAGTTCCACCCCGGCCTTGACCATGGCAACCATCAGGATACCCTTATCGTAATACTCCTGCTCACTGATCTCGACATCGCTGGAAACCGCTTTTTCGAAGGCCGTCTCACCGGTCTCCCGGCGCCATTTGAGCAGATTGGCATCGTCGTTGGCCCAGTCTTCCATCATCGTCGCCGAGAAATAGCCGGAGAGAACATCGTCCATATGCTTTTCACAGAGGGGCTGGAGGATATTCTTCAGCTCCTCGGAAAGGATATAGGCGCGAATTTTCGCCGGATTGGACAACCGGTCCATCATTGCGGTAATCCCCCCCAGTTTCAGAGACTCGGTAATCACCTCCCAGCCGTGTTGCACCAGTTTCGAGGCATACCCGGCGTCGATGCCCTTCTCAACCATTTTATCGTAGCAGAGCAGGGAGCCGGCCTGAAGCATGCCACAGAGGATGGTCTGCTCGCCCATCAGATCAGATTTAACCTCAGCGACAAAAGAGGATTCGAGAACCCCGGCCTTATCACCGCCGGTGGCGCAGCAGTAGGCCTTGGCGATATCCCACCCTTCGCCCCTGGGGTCGTTTTCGCCGTGAACGGCGATCAGGGTCGGCACCCCAAAACCGCGTTTGTACTCCTCACGCACCTCGGTTCCCGGGGCTTTGGGCGCGACCATGATCACCGTCAGATCTTCCCGGATCTGCATCCCGACCTCGACGATATTCAAACCATGGGAGTAGGAGAGGCAGGCACCCTTTTTCATCAACGGCATCACCGCCGAGACCACTTTGGAGTGCTGTTTGTCCGGGGTCAGGTTGATCACCAGGTCAGCCTGGGGGATAAGTTCCTCGTAGGTACCGACCGGAAAACCATTTTCCGAAGCATTCTGCCAGGAGCGCCGTTTTTCACTGATCGCCTCACTGCGCAGGGCATAGGCGACATCAAGGCCGCTATCCCGCAGGTTCAGCCCCTGATGCAGCCCCTGGGCGCCACAGCCGACGATGACCACCTTTTTCCCTTTGAGGTAATCAACCCCCTCGAACTCACTGGGATCCATAAAGCGGCACTTGGACAGCTCTTCAAGCTGCCGCCGCAGCGGCAGACTGTTAAAATAATTTTCGGCCATTTTTTATCTCCTTGTATCTCGATTATTTTTCGGCGATTTTCGCCACGTCCAGCTCTTGCCCAGTGATATATTGGTAAAGACCTGTTGCGTCAAGTGATTTGTTTGTGATACTGTGTTGCATGATTTGCAATATTTAAAAAAGCTCGAGCAAGATCAACCAGTTTATCGTCAATCAGTGCCAGAAAAGAGTTGACTTCTCCGCCCTCTGGCCCCGGAAAATTCGATGAATATCCGCGAACTCGAGCTGTTCAGCCACCTTGCCACCACCCTCCATTATGGTAAAACCAGCCACGAGTGCAACATCACCCCTTCCGGGCTGACCCGGGCCATTCAGCGCCTGGAAGGTGAAGTCGGCACCCCCCTGTTTCAACGGAACAACCGTTCGGTCAGCCTGACCCCGGCCGGAGTCCGTTTCCGGGAGTATTGCCAGGAGAGTATCAGCCGCTGGCAGCTCTTTCGTACCCAGTTACACAGCGATACCGCTCTGCGGGGGGAACTGTCCCTCTATTGTTCGGTAACCGCAATAGTCTCCATCCTGCCGCGGATTTTCAAACGTTTCCGGCAGGCCCACCCTGAGGTGCTGATCCGGGTCCAGACCGGCGATGCCGCCAAAGCACTGCAGAAGCTCCAGACCAGAGAGGTGGATATCGCCGTCGCCGCCCTCCCCGACCGCCAACCTGAAGGGCTTGAATTTCTTGAACTGCTCCAGACACCGCTGCTCTTTATCTCCCCAAGGGCATTGCCCGGAACCATTGCGGTAAACGGCAGCCGACCTGACTGGTCAAAAACCCCAGTCATCATGCCCTCTGAAGGCCTCAGCCGGCTACGGGCGGAAAAGTGGTTTGCCGATAAAGGTATTCGCCCTTATATATACTCGCAGGTTTCCGGCAACGAGGCGATTATCGCCATGGTCGCCATGGGCTGTGGCATAGGCATCGTTCCCCGTCTGGTCCTCGAGCAGGGCAGCCTCCAGGACGAGGTGGAGATTCTCGCAGTGTCACCGCAGCTTGAAGCCTTCGTCGTTGCCGCCTGTACCATCGCCCGAAACCTGCGCAATCCGGTGATCCAGTCGTTTTGGGCGACGGTTGCCACAGAGATCAACCCGCACCCTTAAACGCCATGACCACCATCCTTGTCACCAACGACGACGGCATCCATAGCCCCGGCCTCCAGGCCCTGCAGGAAGCCCTGGACAAATTGGGTACCACGGTGGTTGTCGCCCCGGACCGCGACAACTCGGCGGTATCCCACTCCCTGACCATGAACCGGCCGCTGAAGATCCATCAGCTGGCCGACAACCGCTTTATGGTTGACGGCACCCCTACCGACTGCGTGGCGATGGGCCTGAAAAAAATCCTTTCCCGGCCGCCGGACCTGCTGGTTTCCGGAATCAATGCCGGTGCCAACCTCGGCGACGATATCTCCTATTCCGGTACGGTATCAGCCGCCATCGAAGGAACCATGTACGGAATCCCCTCGATGGCAATTTCGGTAGGAGGACATATCCCCTACGACTTCCGCGCGGCGATGCGCATTGCCACCTGCATGGCCGAGAGAATCCTCAACAACCATCTGCCAGGCAACACCCTGCTCAACATCAACGTCCCCAGCGGCAACCGTTACCGGCGGATCAGGGTTACCCGACAGGGGCGGCGGCTGTGGGAGAACACTATCCACGAAACCCTCGACCCCCGTGGTAATCCTCACTACTGGATCGGCGGAGGCACGCCGTTGGCCGACCCCCACGAGGACACCGATGTCCACGCCTTTGCCGCCGGTGACGTGTCGATTACCCCGATCCAGCTCGATCTCACCAACCACGCCGGGATTGTCTATCTCCAGGAAAAATGGCAGTTGGAAAGTGCGGCGGCCGATGACCTCCGGGACAGCCGCCAGTGAATGCCGCACAGCGCCACAAAAAAAGCCTCTTTGCGGTCAATGTCGGTTTGTCCGCCAACGCGGTTCTCGCGGTACTCAAAACCGGGGTAGGGATCATCGGCCACAGCCCGGCCCTGCTTGCCGACGGCATCAACTCCACCTCCGATGTCGCCTACGGCATC
>JAZBOD010000525.1:0-3357 GCA_036350955.1 Desulforhopalus sp.
TCCACCACGATCACCACAAAGATGCCGAACCACAGCGGGTCAACCCCTGCCTGCTCGATCATCGGCATGATCACCGAGGTGGTCAGCACCACCACCGAGATCCCGTCGAGAAAACAGCCCATGACGATGAAAAAGAGGGTGAGCGCCGCCAGGAGCGCATAGGGGGAGAGCTGCAGCTCGCCGATCCAGATCGCCAGCAGTTTCGGGATACCGGTAAAGGCCATCGCCACGGTGAGAAAAGCGGCACCGACCAGAATGAAAGCGATCATGCAGGAGGTTTTAGTCGCCCCCATCAGCCCGTCAAGAAAGCTCTGTCTGTTCAGTGAGCCGCTGTGCCAGGAGAGGACCAGCGCCAGGACAACCCCCACTGCAGCGGCATCGGTCGGTGAGGCGATCCCGGTATAGATCGAGCCGATCACCCCGAGGATCAGCAGGACCACCGGCAACAAAGACCGGGCCCGGGAGATCCGCTGCCGCAAAGGCATCGGCGGTTCACCGGCCGGTATCAATTTGGGGTTGAGCAGCGACCAGACCACCACGTAACCGACAAACAGGGTAATCAGCAGACAGCCGGGCAATACCCCGGCGATAAACAGCCGGGCAATCGACTGTTCGGTGGCCACCCCGTAGACGATGAGGATGATCGACGGCGGGATCAGCAGGCCAAGGGTTGCCGAACCAGCCAGGGTCCCGAGCATCATCTTTTCCGGGTAGCCGCGCCTGGAGAGTTCGGGGATGGACATCTTGCCGATGGTCGCTGCGGTAGCGGCGGAAGAGCCGGAGACGGCCGCGAAGATTCCACAGCCGAGGATATTGACGTGGAGCAGACGGCCGGGCAGGCGGTTGAGCCACGGCGCCAGGCCGCTGAACATATCTTCGGCCAGGCGGGAACGAAAGAGAATCTCGCCCATCCAGACGAAAAGAGGCAGAGCGGCCAGAGCCCAGCTGTTACTTGCGCCCCAGCTGGTTGTCGCCAGAACATCACCTAACGGGGCCTCGGTGAAGAGCAGCATCCCGGCCATCGCCACCCCGAGCAGGGAAATTGCCACCCAGATACCGCTGGCCAACAGGGCAAAGAGGAGCAGGAGCAGAACCAGGGTCAAACCGATCTCCGGCATTATTGTCCTCCCTCCCGCTGTTTATCGGCGAGGAGCGGGTCATCGGTGACCAGCAGATTCTCGCCCTTTGCCTCGTAGAAGGCCGTACCGCCAGAGAGGACGGTCACCAGTTCATCGAGAAGTGCCACCGTCAAAATTACCAAACCACAGAGCATTGCCGATTGGGGAAGCCACAAGGGTACGGCAATCATGCCCGAAGAGAGATCCTGGTAAGAGTAGGATTCATAGGTAAGTTTGGCGGTATACCAGGAAAAATAGGCGGTAACGGCGAGGCCAAACGCCAGGCACCAGACTTCCAGGGGCCGGTGCAGGGTTTTCGGCAGGCGGCTGACCACCAGGCTGACCCGGATATGGGCCCCCTCGCGAAGGGTGTAGGCAAGGGCCATAAACGAGGCGGCGGCCAGGAAAAAACCGGTGAAATCGGCATAGGATGGGATGGTCAAACCAACCGCTGCGCCGGTGGTCAGACTGCTCACCCGATCAATCAGGTTGAGCATGACCTGGCAGACAACCAGCAGACAGATCAGCGCAATGCAGCCGGCGGCCAGCCAGCCACTCCCCTTGTAGAGCAGATCGAGAAACCTTCGCATCACCCAGCCCCTTGCGCAACCGGCTGCCGTCAAAAAGACGGCAGCCGGGATGGTACGGCCGGCGCCACTATCGGCGCAGGACCCGCTAATTGCCCTGGTAGGCCTTCAGGACAGCTTCACCTTCACTGCCGACACTCTTTTTCCACTCCTCAACCATTGATGTACCAATGGCTTTGAGGCCATCCATCAATTCGGCACTCGGGGTGACCACGGTGATGCCGTTTTCCCCAAGAACCCGGGTCTGTTCTTCCGTCTCCTTTTTACTCATCTCCCAGCCCCTGGCTTCGGCAGCCTCGGCGGCGGCAAGGACCGCCTGTTGAGTCTTTTCATCCAGGGCCCGGAATGCCCTTTTGTTGACCACCACGATATTTTTCGGCAGCCAGGCCTGAATATCGGTGTAGTGGGTGACAAAGTCCCAGGCCTTCGAATTGACCCCGGTAGAAGGCGAGGTGATCATCGCTTCAACCCGGCCGGTGGCAAAGGCTTGGGGAATGTCGGGGACTTCGACCTGGGTCGGGGCGGCACCAAGTTTGTTGGCAAAGAGTTCCAGGGTGGCATTGTAGGTCCTGAACTTGATCCCTTTCAGGTCATCGACGGTGTTGATCGCCTTCTTGGTATAGAGTCCCTGAGGGGGCCAGGTGACCGAAAAGAGCGGCATCAGACCGGCTTTGTCGAGCAGTTCGGTCACCACCGGTTTCTGGGCATCCCAGAGCTTTTTCGCATCGTCATAGTTGGTGGCGAGAAATGGCTGGGAATCGGCACCGAAGACCGGCCACTCATTCTCGGTCAGCGACATGAAAAACTCGCCGATCGGTACCTGACCGCCACGTACCGCGTTTTTAATCTCCGGGTGCTTGAACAGCGAGCCGGCGGAGTGGATTTTAATCTCTAACTGACCATCAGTGGCCTTGGCCACCTCTTCGGCAAAAGCGGCGATGTTCACGGTGTGAAAGGTCTTATCCGGATAGGGGGTAGGCATGTCCCAGGTCGCACCGATGGCGCTCACCGCCATCCCCAAACCGACCACCGCCCCTGTAAACGCAGCCACACTCCTCTTGTACAGTTTCATTGTTCTTCTCCTTTGCAGATGAGTTTTTCATGTGCTCTTTCCCAGACAAGGTACCGGGCCCTCTCAACAAACTTTTACCGGCAAGCCTTGCAAAACACAAGGCCTATTCCACCTGCCAGCAACGATCAGCCACCGCCTGTTCAAGCGCATTATCCCCCTTTTCAAAGAGCCGGGACTGAGCCCGCCAGACAGTTCCGCTGGGGCAAATCAATCACCGGGAAAGGGCTTATAGGGTGGATTCCTGTCGACACTTATGGTATCCTTGCCCCGCTTGACGGCTCACCTCCCGCTTGGAGGAGACAAGTACCTTACAGAGTGATTTCTTGCCAAAACCAGAAATCACTCTGTAAGGTACTCAGAAGATGTTCTTGCGCTACAATCGAGCCTTTTGCAAAACGGAGATTTTCGTTCAAAATCCAGGCATGCGAAAAATTTTACCACAGGCATATAACTGATATTCCGAGGATAAAATTTTGAGCATAACGCCGAGTTTGGGCGAAAAGATTGTTTTGCAACTGGCTCAATCGACAACCTTTGCCACAGGAGACCTCCCCCCATGAAAAGCCCAGTGCGTGTTGCA
>JAZBOD010000526.1:0-7455 GCA_036350955.1 Desulforhopalus sp.
CATGGTTTTCAGGGCGTCAATTTCCTCGTTGACCTGCATGGTCCCTATCTGGGCCGCAAACGCAGCACCGGTGCGACCGGCCATGATGATCCCGGTCATGATCGCGCCCATGACCCGGACCATGGCAATGGCCACGATGTCGGCCACAAAAACCTCGGCCCCGAAGAGCTTGAGCTGGATGGCGCCCACGAAAGCCAGAATCAGCCCAACCAGCAGGCTGATCAGGGAAACGATAGGCAATGCTTGGCCCCCGCACTCCTGGAGCAGCAGCGAAAGGTCCGGGCGTCGGAAGGTGGCCTTGCCCTGCAACAGGCGCGCGAAAGCGATGGTTATCTCCCCGAGAAAATCGATGGTTTCCCGCGTTGAGTGCCAAATAGAGACGGCTTGCGAACCGACGCGGGAAAAAAAAGGCTCCCGCCTGCTCTCCTTTTTCGCTCCCGCTCTCGCGGGAACCGCCCTGGCCAGGGCAAGCAGACGCCGTACCCCTTCGGGCAAGGCGTCTCCGGTGACCTGTATCCCGACCGTGGAACAGTGCTCGATAATCTTGATCAGAAAGGTGAGCAACCCGCTGTCCCACCCGCTGATCCCGGTATCTTCCAGGATCACGCCGCGAACCGGCGGCTTTGATTCGATTGCCTGAAGCAGTGGACCAATGGACGGCAACCCCTTCTCCAGTTTCCAGTCCCCGGAAAGCCCAATGGCCAGGGTATCCGCACCGAATCTGTCAATGCTTATCCGGGAGTCCAGGGAGAGGCTCTGTTCGAGAGTGCTCATTACAGCCGATACTTTCTCAAAGGAATATATTCATATTGGGCAAGGATTCCCTTGCCGGGCCTTCCGGGGAAATCTCGAAGCGGACGAGCGCTTTCAGGACCTCAAGGAACCTGGATTCCTGCTGGCTCAAGTGTTCCTCGCAGGCCATCATTGTTGTCTCCAACTGGGAGAAGGAGAGGTCCTCTCCAGTCAACCGGTAGCCTCCGATAAAGCGGTTGCACGAGGCGCTGCCACTCCACGAAGGATCTCCATTTTAGGGTTCGAGGCAAGAAGAACCAGCCAGTGAAGCCACACAGGGTCCGGGAGATACCAGTTGGATACTGGACCGCGGCTTGGTGATCAAGTATTTGAGAATAATGGCGTTTCCCAGATGAGTCAGGATGTTGAAGATAGAGGATTTCACCATGTGGTCGAAATGGTGATAAGGAGCTTCTTTTGCGGCAGCCCTCAAAAAACAGCTCTCTGGCCGGAACCGCGCCAATTACGACTTCCAATCGTAACTGTTTCACCCCGATCTAGCAAGATTTACTCGCCAAACATCCAACCGTGTTTCACCCCCTCCGACTGCCTCTTCCGCCAGGGATTCACCCTGGAGCTTTCACCCGGCTATTGGGGACAGTGGAGCATCCCTTTTTTCCCACAGTGGCCTTGATCGCCTTCATGCAGCGGATGATTCTGGATACCGTCTCGCCCCCCCCCGGAAGTCGCACTGGAAGTCACCCCGAAGCTATGCAGGGTGTTGCGCCATACGGCAATCATCTCGGAAGGTATCGGGGTAGAGGAACACGTCGCAGTTGGTGGCAATAGGGGCGCCCGAGCGCAGGCTTGAGCCTGCTCGTCAGTTGGTAGGTTGTACTTGTGAGTGAAATTTTATTAGAATTCCTCAGGTTTATAGATTTCGAATGTCGTTTTTTCACCGATAAGAGAATCGACTTCCCACTGCAGTTCTCGTGCTTCTTGCCGATTCATCCAGTTCATCCAGTCATCGGCAGTTTCCCACTCGTTGATGACTATGCACTCACCTGGATCATTCAATTTTGAATATGTCACTCTGGAGATAAAGCCTGGCTGTTTTTCTGATCTTTTCCTCAACTCCTTGAGCAAAGGGATCAGCTGATCAGTTTTGTCCATCCGGAAGACCCGCTTGATTACAACCATGACACTCATTTCGGCACTCCTTGGTAAAGGTGGGTAGGGAGCACATTGTTCAGGAGCCTTATGTTCGGGAGCCGGCAAAAGGCTGTTGCCAAGAAGAAAAACAACGTGATGGAGAGTTCAAAACTACCTTTTCAATTCCAAGATCGCAATTGGTTTTTCAGCAAAGACCATAAACATTCAGGGGGTACATTGCTTGCCAGGCATCAGTTGCCGACAGGTGCCATGAAAAACGCCGAGCCCCTGTACAATGGGCGCAACAACCAAGAGCTGAGCATTACGAGTGAAAGCGCCGTTCCCAGTCGTAGTCGCGGCCGGTGACCTTGTCTTCCATCCGGCGGATGCGCCGGTCCAGTTCAGCAAATTTTCTGCGCAGCCGCTCGGCGGCGGTACGTGGCGACTGGACATAGCTGTCGTAGAAGACCCGCTCTTCCTCGCTTTCGATCGGCCGCACCGGCTCGAGCTTCATAAAAAAAGCAGCGACCAGATAGACGCCGATCGCCGGCCAGAAGCCGCTGAAGATAAAGAGGAGCACCATCCCCAGCCGCAGCCAGAACACCGGGAAATCAAAAAACTCGCCGACCCCGCGGCAGACGCCGAGAAAAAACCCGTCCCGGGACCGGTAGATCCCACCCTGTCGATAGATTGTGCTCATTGCTCTCCTCTCTTTTTTTGTTCTGAGTCCATGAGGATGGTCTCCAGGGCGTCGATGCGCTCCTCGAGTTTTTCCAGGCTGCGGTAGGTCTCCTGGATGATCCGTGCCTCTTCGCTGTTGGCCGCCCCCCGGCCCGCTGAGTTGCCCCGGCTCTTGATGATTATCAGGATCGTGCCGCAGATCAGGGCCGCTAGGGCAACGATCGAGCCGAAGACGATGGAGACGATGATGATATTAACCATGGGCGGGCTGCTCCTGAGCCGCTTTCATCCCGGCCAGCTCTTTTTCGATCTCCTCGTCGCCGGCGAGGTTGGCGAAATCCTCCTCGACGCTCGGCCTTTTCGGCGGGTTGACCAGTTCGGCCTCGGCCTCCATCTGTTCTATCCGGCTCTCAAGTTTGTCAAAGCGGGCCATGGTGTCGGCGCTGGTGCTGCGGCGGATCTCTTCCTGGGCCCGTTTTTTGCCACTGGCCCGCTTGTGGCGCTGGACCAGGATGCGCTTCTTCTCCTTGGCACTGTCCAGTTTGCCTTCAAGCTCCTCGATGTCCTGGTGGTACTGGTGGATCAACGCCCGGTACTCGCTTAACTCGCCCGCCAGGGCATCGATGATCTCACGGCAGCGGCGCTTTTCGATGAGTGCCTCCCGGGCCAGATCGTCGCGGCCTCTGGCTACCGCCTGTTCGGCACGGCCCCCCCAGAGTTCATGGCGGGCTTCGGCCTCTTCGAGCCGTCTCTCGAGTTTTTTGCGGCCGGCGATCACTCCGGCACAGGAGGACTTGAGTTCGATCAGGGTGTCCTCCATCTCGTGGATCATCAGTTTAATCATTTTTTCCGGATCTTCGGCCTTATCGAGCATGGCGTTGATATTGGCGCTGACGATGTCGCGGAATCGGGTGAAAATTCCCATAGCGTTCCTCCTGGTGAAATGGTTGCTGTTGGCAGGAAATTAGCAGGAAACATGCCAGTCAGTGGTGAAGCCCAGAAATGACCGAAAAACAGCCGGTTATACGGTTGACGGGCCAAGGCAGTTGTGGTATTATTGACTATAAAATATATATTATAACCAATATTTGGGAAAATATACCAAGCTACCATGCCCTACGCCTCCGAGAATGTGACATCCTTCGCCGTCGAAGCGCTCGGTCACTCCGAGGCCTTTCTCGATTTCCAGGAGCGGCTCTCCCGGGTTGCCCCGGTCAACCGGCCGGTGCTGCTCCTCGGTGAGCGGGGCACCGGCAAGGAGCTGGCGGCCAGCCGTCTCCATTTCCTCTCCGGCCGCTGGCAGAGGCCGCTGGTCACCCTCAACTGTGCGACACTCTCCCCAGGGCTGATCGAGGCGGAGCTGTTTGGCCACGAGAAAGGCGCCTTCACCGGCGCCGATCAACGCAAGACCGGCCGTTTCGAGGCGGCCAACGGCGGCACCCTTTTCCTCGACGAGATCGGCTCGATCCCGCTGGTGGTCCAGGAAAAGATCCTCCGGGTGGTGGAGTACGGCTCCTTTGCGCGGGTGGGCAGTTCGACCCAGATCACCGTCGATGTCCGCATCGTTGGCGCGACCAATGTCGATCTCGCGGCCCTTGCCGACCGGGACGCCTTCAAGCGCGACCTGCTCGACCGGCTCTCCTTCGAGGTCCTTTTCCTTCCGCCCATCCGCCATCGTGGAGAGGACCTGATGCTTCTGGCCGACCATTTCGCCACCCGGATGGCCTTTGAGCTGGGGCGCAGGGAGATCCCGGTCTTTACCCCGAAGGCGGTTGCCGCCCTGCAGGGCTACCCATGGCCGGGCAATGTTCGAGAGCTGAAAAATGTGGTGGAGCGGGCGGTCTATCGGGCAGAAGGGGAAGTGATCGATGCGGTGGTCTTTGACCCCTTTGTCTCGCCCTATGCCGCCTTGCTGACAGCTGAGCCAGATGGCAAGGGGGCAGGAGAGTGGGGCCGGGACAGCGAGGCTGGCGACCGCCTCCCCTCCGGGCCGGTGAATTTTGTCGCGGCGGTGGCGGCGCTGGAGGTTGATCTGCTCCGCCAGGCGCTGCAGGCCTGCCGCCATCACCAGCGGCGAGCTGCGGAGTGGCTTGGGCTGAGTTACGACCAGTTCCGCGGCAGGCTGCGCAAGTACCAGGAAGAGCTGTTGGAGCCTGAGCCTTAGGTTAGCGGTTTTTCCACTCGGTAGAGGTTTTGTTGAGAAAGGCTTTGATGCCGTTTTGGGCATCCTCCGAGGTGTTGTTCATCACGATAGTATGCTTGGCATAATGCAATGCCTGAGCATCGGTCATATCTGCTTGCGCATAAAGCCCCTGTTTGCCGATAGCTAGGGCAAAACTGCTGGCCTGGGATATTTCTTCTGCCAGTTTCATTACCTCCAGCTCTAAGTGTTCCAGAGGGACTATCCGGTTGATTAAACCCAGTTGTTTTGCTTCGCTTGCCGGGAAATCACGACCGGTCAACAGCATTTCCATGGCCGCCTTTCTGCCGATCGCCCGAGTAATTGCGACCATAGGAGTTGTACAGAACAGGCCTATCTTCACCCCTGGCGTGGAAAACCGGGCATTATCTGCCGCGACAATCAGGTCAGACCAGGCAGCCAGTTGGCAGCCTGCGGCAGTGGCAATTCCCTGCACCGCACAGATTACCGGCTGGGGAATTTCGTGGAGCATCATCATCATCCTGGTGCACTGATCAAAAATGAGTTTATACTCTTTGGTGCCCTGTTCAACCAGTTCAGAGAGATCATGACCGGCGCAGAAATGTTTGCCGTTGGCTTGTAGCACCAATACCTTAAGCGAATCGTCAATGGCAATTGTTTCAAGAACGTGGATAATTTCCTGAATTTTCTGGAGAGACAGGGCATTAATCTTTTCCGGGGTATTCAGGGTCAAGATGCCAAGCGCATTTTTCCGAGAGAAGATAATTTCCTTGTAGTCCATGTCGTATACTCCTCATCTTCAATTGATGGTTGAGAGAACACTTCCGGTAGCAAAAGGATCTTCAAGTGGGATCAAGCCATTGATTGGCAAATCGGTGAAGAAAAGCAGCGGTTCATCCCTGGGGTTGATGGCAGAACTGACTGCGGCAATGTCCTGCCGGCCGATCTTCCACAGTTGCCGCAAGATCTGACTAAGCCATTAATGCCATGCATAGGATCGATTTGCAAAGCAATCTTTTTGCCCAAATTACGGTGTTATGCTTAAATTTTTATCCCTGAATATCAGTCATATGACTGTGGTAAAATTTTATCACGACTAGATTATGAACGTAAATCTACGTTTTGCCAAAGGCTCATAGGCATGCACTATGGGTTTTTACGCAGGTCAAGGCTGATTGTCTGACATTGACCTCGGGTACGGCGCTGCTGAAAAGCCGGTTCAGATACGACGGGGGGCTAAGCTTGTCTCATGGGTTGTTCCTCGCTATCGGCATACTCCCGGCTGATGGCAAGAAACTGCTCTTCGAGGACTTCAAAGGCGGCGACAATAACCGGATCAAAATGGGTGCCACGGCCCTGAAGAATAATCTCTGCTGCCTGGTCATGACTCATCGCAGCTTTATATACCCTCCGCGAGATCAAGGCATCGTAGACATCTGCCAGAGCCATGAGCCGGCCGCTGAGGGGGATTTCGCTACCCTTGATACCGTTAGGATAGCCGCTGCCGTCCCATTTTTCGTGGTGGGTCAAGGCGATTTCCCGGGCAGTTTTTAAAAAGGAAGTCTCATCGACGATCCCTGAAGCGGCTTCAGCTTTGGCCAGGGCTTGAGCACCATAAACGGTATGTTGTTGCATTTCGCTGAACTCTTCCGGGCTGAGCGGCCCCGGTTTGAGCAGAATAGAATCAGGAACACCAATTTTGCCCACATCATGAAGCGGGGCTGACTTGCAGAGCAGTTCAATCTCTTCCGGTCGCAAACGGTATTTGGCCTTGGTTTGACCAGCCAGGTATTCGGCCATTGCCCGCACATATTTCTGGGTCCGGAAAATATGGTTTCCGGTTTCCGTATCACGGGTTTCGGCGAGTGATGCCCAGCCGACAATGGCACAATCCTGAGCTGCGGCTAGTTGTCGTTCCCGGTGCAGGACGACCAACTCCTCGTGGCGAAAGCGAAGTACGGCGAGCAGGGTGAACGTTGCAGCAAACACCGCCAATGCCTGAATCGGCGAAATGAACAGGTGGTGAGCAGAAAAGGCGAACATGCTCCCCAGCGGAACGATGAGGAAAAAGATCAACAGAGTGACTCCGGAAATCAGTGGGGAACAGCGAAGCACTACCGTCAAGGCAAGCAGTGCGGCAACGATGACAGCAAAGAGCTGGGCGCCGGAGATCCAGGCGGGAATGGCAATAGCGTCGCCATCAAGAATTGCTCCAGCCACGGTGGCATGTACCTCGACACCGGGGAAACGGCGGTCCAGGGGAGTCGCGTGAATATCGTTGAGGCCGGCAGCGGAAGATCCGACAAAGACAATTTTTTGATGAAAGACTTCTGGGGAAACTGAACCGTCAAGGATTTTTTCGGCGGAGATGAAGGGGTAGGTTTTTGCCGGTCCCCGAAAATGCAGGGCAAGGTTGCCGTGACGATCAACCGGAAGCCGGGTATCTCCGATCCGTACCGCGACTGCCCCAGCCGTACCGGACTCGACCAGGATCTGCTGTTGCTTACCGGCAGCCATGGTGACGGCGAGAGCCAGGGAAGGATAAATCCGGTCATGATGGCTGATCAGCAGCGGTACGCGACGGATAATCCCATCCGGGTCCGGTAAAACGTTGGTAAAACCAAATCCTTCGGCGGCTTCTGCCAATTGCCTAATGCTTGTCACGGCCCCATGGGCCGTCGGGATCGGAACCGGAGAGTCACCCTGCCGGCCGATGCGGGTGATACCCA
>JAZBOD010000527.1:0-2935 GCA_036350955.1 Desulforhopalus sp.
CCATCAGGACCGGCCTGCCCTGCGCCGGAACATAGAGCCACCCCTGCTGCGCCGTCCCCCCGAAATAAAAGAGGTCGGTTTTCTGAGCAATCAGCGCCCCGTCATACCGGCCAGCCAGGAGGATCTTCTGCAGTTTATCGGTCCGGGCGATAATTTCCGCATGGGGGACAACATGGTCTGCCATTCAGTCTCCTTTGCCTCGGGGAACATCAACCTCTGAGACAACGTTGTGTTTCAGACAATATAGTGTTTCTTAGGGCACGTTATACGCACCAACAAATGCCGGGTGGTGCACAATGTGTACCCTATCTGTCACACATTTTGTGCATAAACCGTAGACGATTAATACTGATAAAAACCCCGTCCGGTTTTTCGCCCAAGCCAGCCGGCTTCAACGTACTTGCGCAGCAATGGGCAGGGGCGGTATTTCGAATCTTTGAAACCATCATAGAGGGTTTCCATAATCGCCAGGCAGGTGTCGAGGCCGATCAGGTCAGCCAGGGCCAGAGGTCCCATCGGGTGGTTCATTCCCAGTTTCATCACCGTATCGATATCTTCGGCCTTACCTACGCCGTGATAGAGGCAGTAGACCGCCTCGTTGATCATCGGTAAGAGTATCCTGTTGGCGATAAACCCCGGAAAATCTGCGGCTTCAGCCGGGGTTTTACCAAATTTGCCGCAGAGTTCCCAGGTAAGCTGAAATGTTTCGTCACTGGTGGCCAGCCCGCGGATCACCTCAACCAGGCGCATCACCGGCACAGGATTCATGAAATGCATGCCGATCACCTTATCCGGCCGACCGGTCTGGGCGGCAATTCTGCCGATGGGGATCGACGAGGTGTTGGTGGCGAGAATCACCTCAGGCGGGCAGGCGGCATCGAGATCCCGGAAAATCTTGAATTTGAGATCCTCCCGCTCAACCGCCGCTTCGACGACGTAGTCCATGCCGGCCATCTCGGCAAGGTCGGTGGTGGTGCTGATCCGGCCGAGAACAGCATCACGCTCCTCGGCAGAGATTTTGCCCTTTTCAACTGAGCGTCCGAGGTTTTTGCTGATGTTTGCTTTGCCTCGAGCGGCGAAATCTTCGCTGATATCGCTCATTAAAACCGTCAAACCACTCGCCGCGGCCACCTGGGCAATGCCGTTGCCCATCTGTCCGGCACCGACTACCCCGAATTTACGGATCTCCATTTTTTCCCCCTTTCCTGAGAGTTTTGCCTATCTACCTTATCGTGAAGGCCGCCATCTTCCCCTTCTCGTCTGAGAAAGAATTACCGGTTGACCACCATTGCTACCGCCTCTCCTCCACCAAGACAGAGCGAAACCAGGCCCTTTTTCGCATCCCGTCGGGCCATCTCGTAGAGGATGGTGGTAAGCAATCTGGCCCCGCTGGCACCGATCGGGTGGCCGATGGCCACGCTGCCACCGTTGACGTTGACCTTTTCCGGATCGAGTTCCAAAACCCGGTTAATCGCCTCCGAAGTACCGCTGAAGGCCTCATTAATTTCAAAGATGTCGATATCCCCAAGACCGGCTCCCTCTTTTTTCAGAACCTTGGGAATGGCGAGAATAGGTGCCATGAGCACATAGCGCAGATCAATGCCGGCCGAGGCTTGGGCACCCACCTCGGCAAGGACCGGACAGCCGAGAGCCTGGGCCCGTTCAGCGCTCATCAGCACCACAGCCGCAGCACCATCGCTGATAATTGAGGCGTTGCCGGCGGTACCAACGCCATCCTTTTTAAAGGCCGGGCGCATCTTCTGCAGCGCTTCAAATGAGGTGGGTTGCGGACACTCGTCCATCGCAAAGAGTTTGGGCTCTCCCTTGCGCTGGGGAATCGGTACCGGACTCAGTTCATCGTCAAAGATCCCTTTTTCCTGGCTGGCCAGCGCACGACGGTAGGACTCAGCGGCAAAGCGGTCCTGATCTTCGCGGTTGACCTGCCATTTTTCGCAGATCAGTTCGTTGGACATCCCCATGTGAAAATCGTTGACTACATCCCAGAGCCCGTCGTGAATCATGTGGTCTTCAATGGTCCCAGGCCCCATACGCTGTCCCCAACGCGCTTTTTCAAGATAATAGGGGGCCCGACTCATACTTTCCATACCACCGGCCACAACCACCTCAGCGTCACCACACTGGATCGCCTGGGCGGCGAACATCACCGATTTTAACGAGGAGCCGCAGACTTTATTGACGGTCACTGCCTCTACCTCATGGGGCAAACCGGCCTTGATCGCCGCCTGTTTTGCCGGATTCTGGCCATATCCGCAGGGTAAAACCATCCCCATCAGACATTCGTCAACCACGCCTGCCTCAATTCCAGCACGGCGTAAGGCCTCACGAATGACATGCGCGCCAAGATCAGTGGCGCCGATTCCGGCAAGACTGCCACCAAAACTACCAAAGGGTGTTCGCACCGCACTGACGATTACCGCTCTTTTCATAATTTCCTCGCTGTGATATTCTCGCCTAGGTTCAATCTGGATTCTCGCCGCCCAGCCGCTCGCTTTTGCAACCGTCCCTTTGAGTGACAGGGCCCGCGACAAAAACCGACCAAGCGCTCAATCGTTTTTTTGATGGTTACCTGCAGCCATACGCTTTGTCAATCTTTTTTGTCCCTTGTGGCGAGTTGATGTTACCTAGCGCCTTCCCGCTGCCCGGCCACTCCTGGCGGCGAATCTGCACCGGCCGAAGTTTGCCTGGAAGAGTACTCTTTTTTCGAATTCGTTCCTGAAGTACAACAAAATCATCCCCGGTTGAATCTTTGCGATTGGCACAACGGTCGGCATACTGCCCGGTCTTGCTTCGAAGCTGCATCGCGAAAGGCCCGGCAGGATGGAGAACAGGGCCCTTCAGGGTTGCGGACACCACGTCCGCAACCGGCGGCCAGGCCAGGCAGGCTGGGCAAGAATGAATCACTCCTGCACAACCC
>JAZBOD010000528.1:0-5239 GCA_036350955.1 Desulforhopalus sp.
AGGAACAATCGTTTACCCCTTCTTCTTCCGCCGGTGTCGTCGCTCGCGGTAATCCGGCTGGCTCTCCAGCGCTTCGACCTCGGTGAGGATGGTCAGGTAGGTGGTGTACCGCTCCTCACTGATCTCGCCGGTGGCGAGGAGCTCGGTCACCCGGCAGCCGGGCTCTTCGCGGTGGCGGCAGTCGCGGAAGTGGCAACCTCCGGCCTGTTCAAAGCCAGGGAAAAAGGCGGCGAGTTGCGCAACGGAGATCCCCACCAGGCCGAAATCGTTAAAACCCGGGGAGTCGATCAGTTCGCCACCGTCACGCAGCTGGTGCAGGGTGGAGACGGTGGTGGTGTGGCGGCCGCGTTTCTTGCTCTGGCTGATCTCGGCGGTCTGCAGGTCGATCTCCGGCAGCAGGCTGTTGAGGATCGAACTCTTGCCGACCCCGGTGGGGCCGACAAAGATGCCGCGGTGGCCTTCGCGGAAGTAGCCGCTTAACTGGTCAAGGCCGGTGCCGCTTTCGGCGCTGACCTGGGAGGTGCGCAGCAGCCGCTCGTAGACTCTAAGATTCTCCCTGACATAGTCGGCGGCGCAGGGCAGGTCGGTCTTGTTGAGGACCAGGTGGGGGGTGAGCCCGGCAACCCGGGCGGCGACGATCGCCCGGTCGATAAAGCCCGGCGGCGGCAGGGGTTCGCAGGCGACGACGATGCACAGCACATCGAGGTTGGCGCCGACGGTGTGCACCCCGCCCCGGGCATCCTTCCGCGAAAGCTCAGAATCCCTCTGCAGCCTGGCCAGCACATCCTCGACAATTTCCACCCGATCACCGACCACGTGGCCGGAGTTGCGCTTGACCCGAACCACCCGTTTTTCACCGGTGGCGGCAAACTGCACCTCCACCGCGACGCCGTAATGGGCGACAATGGTGCCCTGTGCTGGTGCTCTCTCCATCCTTGATCCGTTCCTTGTATGGTAGCCGCCCGGTGGTCTACCTGGCGATTGCCAGCCGGCAGCCGATAAAGATCAGTACCCCTCCGGTCAGCGAATCAAAGACCCGGTTGACCATCGGCCGCTGCAGCCAGGCCCCGGCCTGTTCGACCATTGTCGCGAGCAGGCATTGGTAGAGCATGCCGACGCAAAAATGGATCGCCGCCACAATCAGTGACTGGCTGAGTGGCGAGAGTTGCGGGTCGATGAACTGCGGCAGAAAGGCCATATAGAAGATCACCGCCTTGGGATTGAGGACGTTGGAGAGAAAGCCTTCGCGCAGTGAGCGTCCCGCCCGGAAGGCGCCATTGCCGGCCGGCAGCTGCCCTTCCAGGTTAAGCCGGCTGCCGCGGGCCACCCGCCGCCAGCTGCCGATCCCGAGCCAGACCAGATAGGCGGCGCCGGTCCATTTCAGGGCGGAGAAGGCCCAGGCGGTCTGGAGGAGGATGATCGAGATGCCAAGCGCAGAAACCGTGGCATGGAGAAAGAGGCCGCTGCAGATGCCCAGCGAGGTGGTCGAGCCGTCCCGCCAGCCGCCGCGTACGCTGTTGCGGATCACCAGCATGGTGTCGACTCCCGGACTGAGGGTCACCAGGGTAACGGCGATCAGGACGGTGACGAAAATGTGGAGATCCATATTCTGCCTTTGGCTGTTGATCGAAGAGTTGTCGTTGTGCTACAGTGCGACCATGGTGACCTAGCGGGCATCACTGCTCTCCACCAGGACCGATGATCTCCTGCTTTTACCCGATTCTTACCAAGAAAAAAAGGAAGACAAATGCTTATCGACCTGTTACGCAACCGGCGCAGCATCAGACGCTACCAGGAGAAGCCGGTGGAGCCGGCAAAGATCGACCTGCTGGTCGAGGCGATGCTCCGCTCGCCCTCTTCGCGCAGCCTCAACCCCTGGGAGTTTGTGCTGGTCGAAGATCCGGTTCTGCTCGGCGATCTGGCCCGGGCCAAGGCGCACGGCGCCTCGTTTGTCAAGGGTGCCCCTCTGGCAATGGTCATCTGTGCCGACCCCGGCAAATGCGACGTCTGGGTGGAGGACTGTTCGATTGCCACCCTGCTGGTCCACCTCGCCGCCGCCGACCTCGGTCTGGGCAGCTGCTGGATTCAGCTCCGCGAGCGGCAGCACGACTCCGGCAAGAGCTCGGAGAGCTACGTCAAGGAGCTGCTTGGCCTTGCCGATCATCTGGCGGTGCTGGCGATGGTGGCGATCGGCTATCCCGCCGAAGAAAAACCCGGTCATCCGGCCGACTCCCTGCTTTGGGAGCGGGTCAAGCGTCTGCCCTGAGCCGGCCCGGGTAAACTTTCCAGTAAAAGCGTATCATCGCGGCCGTAGGAGTCGCGGTAAAGAGGTGAGGTATGACGAGCTACTATCAGGATCCCGATCCCCAGGAAACCGAAGACTGGCTCGACTCCCTGGCCGGGGTGGTCGCCAGTGAAGGTGCCGAGAAGGCCGATTACCTGCTCAGTCGGCTGACCGAGCGGGCCAGGGCACTCGGGGTAACCACCTCGCCGGGCCTGCTCACCCCCTACACCAACACCATCCCGCCGGAGGAGCAGGAGCCGATGCCGGGGGATTCGCTGATCGCCAGAAACGTCGCCGCCTATGTCCGCTGGAACGCCATGGCGATGGTTGCCCGGGCCAACCGTGATGGCAAGGAGCTCGGCGGCCACATCGCCACCTACACCTCGCTGTCGGCGATGTACGAGGTGGCCTTCAACTGGTTCTTCCGCGGCCCTGAGGCCCCAGGCGGCGCCGATCTCATCTACTTTCAGGGCCACAGCTCCCCCGGGGTCTACGCCCGGGCCTTTGTCGAAGGACGGCTCAGCGAAGAGCAGCTTGACCGCTTCCGCCGCGAGGTCGACGGCCGCGGCCTCTCCTCCTATCCCCACCCCTGGCTGATGCCCGATTTCTGGCAGTTCCCCACCGTCTCGATGGGCCTTGGGCCGATTGCCGCGATCTACCAGGCCCGTTTCATCCGCTATCTGGTCGGCCGGGGCCTGGCGGAACTCGCCGACCGCAAAGTCTGGATGTTCATGGGCGATGGCGAATCCGACGAGCCGGAATCCCTCGGTGCCCTGACCCTTGCCGCCCGGGAGGGGCTCGACAACCTGATCTTCGTGGTCAACTGCAACCTGCAGCGGCTCGACGGCCCGGTACGGGGCAACGGCAAGATCATCCAGGAGCTGGAGGGCCGCTTCCGCGGCGCCGGCTGGCACGTGATCAAGCTGCTCTGGGGCAGCGAGTGGGACAAGATCCTTAAGCGCGACCACGAGGGGCTGTTGATCCGCAAGTTCGGCGCCATGGTTGACGGCGACTTCCAGACCATCCGCGCCCGCGGTCCCGCCTACCTGCGGGAGAAGGTCTTTGGTGATGACCCCCGGCTGATGGCGCTGGTCGAGGATATCAGCGACAACGAACTGTGGCAGATGACCCGCGGCGGCCACGACCCGCGCAAGGTCTATGCCGCCTACCACGCCGCGGTCAACCACCGTGGCGCGCCGACGGTGCTGCTGGTCAAGACCATCAAGGGCTTTGGCATGGGCCAGGCCGGCGAGTCGGTGATGGTTGCCCACAACGTCAAAAAGCTCGATCAAGCCTCGCTACAGCAGTTCCGCGACCGTTTTCACGTCCCCTTGGCCGATGATCAGCTGGTCGAGCTGCCCTTTATCCGGCCACCGGCGGAGAGCCCGGAGGCGAAGTTTCTTGCTGAGCGGCGGCAGGCGATGGGCGGGCCGGTACCCTGGCGGGCCAGGGTCGACAGCCCGCTTACCGTGCCGCCGCTGGCAAATTTTGCGGCCCTGCTCGCCTCCTCCAAGGAGCGGGAACTCTCCACCACCATGGCCTTTGTCCGTTTGCTCACCGCTCTGACCAAGGACCAGGCGATCGGCCGCTACGTCGTGCCGATCGTCCCCGACGAGGCACGGACCTTCGGCATGGAGGGGCTCTTCCGCCAGCTGGGAATCTACGCCCCCACCGGCCAGCTCTACGAACCCCAGGACTCCGAGACGGTCTCCTGGTACAAGGAGGACCCCCAGGGGCAGATCCTCGAAGAGGGGATCACCGAGGCCGGGGCGATCTCCTCCTGGCTGGCGGCGGCCACCGCCCATGCCAATTTCGGGGTGCCGATGATCCCCTTTTACATCTTCTACTCGATGTTCGGCTTCCAGCGGGTCGGCGACCAGCTCTGGGCCGCCGGCGACAGCCGGGCCAGGGGCTTTCTCCTCGGCGCCACCGCCGGCCGTACCACCCTCAACGGCGAGGGGCTGCAGCACCAGGACGGCCACGCCCTGCTCTTTGCCTCGGCCTATCCGAGCTGTCTGGCCTACGACCCGACCTTCAGCTACGAGGTGGCGGTACTGGTCCAAAAAGGGCTGGAAGAGATGTATGCACAAGGGAAGGACCTCTTCTACTACATTACCCTGATGAACGAGAATTACCCCCATCCGGAGATGCCGGCTGGGGTGGAGGAGGGGATCTGCCGCGGCATGTATCTCTTCCGCCAGGGTGATCCGGGTGAGCTGCGGGTGCAGCTGATGGGCTCGGGGACCATTTTCCGCGAGGTGCTCGCCGCCGCCGACCTGCTTGCCGCCGACTTTGGTGTTCAGGCCGATGTCTGGTCGGTGCTCGGCATCAACCAGCTCCACCGCGAGGGGATGCTCGTTGCCGACTGGAACCGTCTCCACCCCGAGCAGCCCCGCCGGCGGAGCTATGTCGAGGAGCAGCTTGCCCGCCACCCCGGCCCGGTGGTGATCAGTACCGACTACGTCCAGGCCTATCCCGAGCAGCTCCGTCGGCTGATCCCCCGACCGCTCACCGTGCTCGGTACCGACGGCTACGGCCGCAGCGACAGCCGTCAGGTGCTGCGGCGCTTTTTCAAGGTCGACCGCCAGCATATCGCCATCGCCGCCCTGAAGGCCCTGGCCGATGACGGGCGGCTGCTGGCCGGGACGGTAAGCGAGGCCCTGCAGCGCTACGCCATTGACCCGGAAGAGCCCCACGCCACCCTCAGATAGTTTTCGGATGGGCACGAGATAACTCAAGGAGAACACTATGGCCATTGAAAAGATCATCATCCCCGACTTCGGTGATGTCCAGCAGATCCGGGTGGTGGAGGTGTTTGTCGCCGTCGGCGACACCATTGAGCAGGAGGCCTCGCTGATCGCCCTGGAAAGCGAAAAGGCGGTGATGGATATCCCCAGCCCGTTCAGCGGGACGATCACCGAGGTGCTGGTCAAGGAGGAGGCGGTGGTCCACAGC
>JAZBOD010000529.1:0-2648 GCA_036350955.1 Desulforhopalus sp.
CATACTGCAAATAATTATACTTAAAGCCTGCTGGCTTGAAGGAGAGAGATGAGCGCTGTAAAAAGAGGTGACAACGTCAAAGTACATTATACCGGTACCCTCTCCGATGGGACGGTTTTCGACAGTTCCGCGGGACTTGAACCGTTAAGTTTTGCGGTCGGCAGTGGCCAGGTCATTCCTGGATTTGATGAGGCGGTGGTCGGGATGCAGGTCGGAGAATCTAAAACGGTCCATATCCCGGTGGAAAAGGCCTACGGCTACCGCAACGAAGAACTGGTGCTCCAGGCGCCGGTGGAACAGATCCCGCCGGACCTCAACCCGGAGGTGGGGATGCGTCTTGAGATGGGCGGCACTAACGGGGAAATCCTCCGGGTAATGGTCACCGACCTTACCGAATCGCATATTACCCTTGATGCCAATCCGCCGCTTGCCGGCGAGGATCTTCATTTTGCTATTGAACTGGTCGAACTGAAGGGCCCCTGAGCCCGCCAGGCATTCTCTCTCCGGCAAGGTCTATCTGTTTGTGTTGACGGTTGTCAGCGCGGCCTGTTGCTGCTCTTTTCCCCACTGCACAGGGTCCATTGGCCCGGGGATTAAGAGAGACGATGCCTCCCGGCCCGAATTGACTGGTTTCTCGCGCTGCTGAGCAGGCCCTTGAGGACGCCGCAGCCGATGATCACCAGGCAACCGGCACTCTGTAGAGGGGAGAGGGCTTCGGCAAAGGCCAGCCAGCCGATCAGCACGACGAAAATCGGCTCGAAATAGGCGAGGGTACCGTAGGTGGCGGCCGGCAGCTTTTCAAGGGCGGCAACAGCACAGTAGATTCCAAGAAAACCGGGGATCAGTCCGGCACCGAGCAGCCACAGCCAGTCGTAGCCAGCCACTTCCGGCAGACCGGTGAAGATCAATGGCAGCATGCAGGCGGCGCCGGCGAGCAGCTGGTGGAAGGTTCGGGTGTAGACATGGGCTGTGCTGTGGCCGGTTCGGTTGATGAGAATGAAACTGCTGTAACAGAGCAGGGCGGCGGCTGCCCAGGCGAGGCCCTCAAGGTGTTCGGCGGAGATGTCCAGGCGAAATTCCATCATCATCGCAAAGCCGAACAGGGCGAGGCCGATGAGCAAGCCACTGAGCAGGGAGAGTTTTTCGTCGAGCAAATAGTGGGCGAAGATTGACGAGACCAGCGGCGCGAGGTAGACCACCATGATCGCGTTGGCCATGGTAGTCAGGTTCATTGCCTGGACATAAAAGACAATAAAGCCGGCGAGCATCGCTCCGTTGAGCAGGACTGCCCCGGAGGGGCGCTGGTGAAGCAGTCTGATCCGGCCGGTGGCGATGAGCAGCAGGCCAAGGAAAGCCGCGCCGAAAAACAGGCGGAAAAAGGTGATGACTGCCGGGTCAAGGCCGGTTTTCCGTGAAAAAAAACCGATTGTTCCCATGAACAGGGCGGCAAGGATGGCTGTGGCTATTCCGCTTGAGGGCATACTCTTTACCGTACGGCCTGAAAGGATCATCAAGATCGCCGGATACGGACAGACTGCCCGTTTGGCGTAAAAACCCTACGATAGTGCCGTGGACGGCACTTTGCACTCTTTTTCCCGACGCAGTTTATCGAAAGTGCAGACCAGTTGATGGCTGCCAACTGCGGCCCTCCAGCCTGCTTCTTCCTGTCGGGCCTGCGATGATGCATCTTTTGGCCAAACCCTCTGGCAGCCCACCGAGCCTTTTGCAAAACATAGTTTTTCGTTCAAAATCAAGGCTGCGAGAAGTTTTACGACAGGCATATAACTGATATTCCAAGGATAAAATTTTGAGCATAACGCCGGGTTTGGGTGAAAAGATTGTTTTGCACATGGCTCTGCCGGCTATCGAAAGAGCCGGGAGCCGGTTCACCGGACAGGGGAGTGATCGAAAAAAGCGGCGTGATTGGAGGTAAAAAATGGTGGGTCCCGGGCAAGGATGGTCGCTATGTCTGGTTCGCGTTTAAAGGATTCATCGAGGAAGCGGCGGACCTCTCTGCGGTTCCACCCTCGTGGATGGACAAAGTTGCGGTAGATGGCCAGATCACCTTCATAGAAATCTTCAATCACCAGGCCTGTCTGCTCCGGACTGTTGATCGGCAGGTTGAAGATCGCCAGATTCAAAAAAGTAATCCTTTCGGCGTGAGCCTTGACAAATGCCTGGGTCCGTTCGGCCTCTGCTCTGGATTCTCCAGGGGTGCCAAAAAGCAGATAGACATAACTTTTGATTCCCGCCCCGGCAAGACTGGCCAACACCCGGGCGGCCAGGTCGAGATCGATTCCTTTGTCGAGTTGGTCGAGAAGTTGTTGATCCCCCGATTCCAGGCCAAGTTTGAGCATGGCGCAGCCACCGGCCCGAAGCTGGCGACAAAAGGCTGGGTCAGCGAGGGTCCAGTCGATCCGGGCAAAGCCGTACCAGGGCCTGCCAGGTGGGTTTGTCGCCAGTGCCTGCAGGGTTGCCGGGCTGATGGCGTTGTCCAGCAGATGGATGAGCACCGGCCGAGTGGTCGACACCAGCTGCTGCAGGTCGGTGACGACCCTTGCCGGTGGAATCTGGCGGTAGGGGTTCTGTTCACTTTTTTCCGGGCAGAAGGTGCAGCGCCGCCAGAAACAGCCGGAAGAGGCGGCGTA
>JAZBOD010000530.1:0-2756 GCA_036350955.1 Desulforhopalus sp.
AGCCCGAGGAATAATCGGCCGGAATGTGTGGCGCGGGTGAAAATCTGACAAATGGTTTGGACAAGGGTGTGATTCACCTTTTCGAGGTGCCGCTGGGTTGTTGAGAGGTCAGCATGCTGCAGAATGTATTGCATGAGCATCTTAAGTTCGGAAACGACCCACCATCTCGTTGAGCTGTTCAGCCAGCCTGGCAAGTTCTTCCGAACTCAAACGCACCTGGGCACTTGAGTCGGCCATAGCCTCAGATGACGTGCTGATCTCCGCGATGTCTTTGGTTATGTCGTTGACCACCAGAGAACTCTGTGCCACGTTTTCGTTTACTTCGCCTATTCCGGTTGAGGCCTGGGAGATATTCTCCGCGATCTCTTTTGTCGTCACCGACTGTTCCTCAACCGCGGTGGCAATGGTTGAGACGATCTCATTCACCCGGTTGATGACCTCGCCAACCTGGTCAATACGGTCAATGGTTCCCTCCGTCGAATGTTGCACTCCTTCAATTTGCCTTCTGATATCAAGCGTTGCCTTGGCGGTTTGCCGGGCAAGTTCTTTGATTTCGTTGGCCACCACCGCAAATCCTTTGCCGGCTTCTCCCGCTCGAGCCGCCTCAATCGTCGCATTGAGTGCCAAAAGATTGGTCTGCTCGGAAATTTCGGTGATGGTCTCGGTTATCTTGCCGATTTGGTTGGCTGCTTGACCCAGTTCGGCCATCTGTTCACTGGCGCTGCGGGTTTGTTGTACCGCCTGGTGCGCTATTCCTCTGGCGTTTTCCGCATTGTGGGCAATCTCATGTATCGTGGCTGTCATCTCTTCGGCCGCGGAAGCGACCATCGCCGTATTGGTGCTGGACTGTTCCATTGCCGCAGAAACAGAACTCATGTTGGAACTGACTTCCTCGGTAGCGGTTGCCACCAGTTGCGCCTTACCCGAGGTCTGCTCGGCATTTGCCGACATGTGCTGGGCGATGATTGTCAGCTCGGAGGAGGATGATGAAAGGGTATTGACTCCTTTGATGATGTCTTTGATCATCGTCTGCAGTTTGTCCATGAAATCGTTGAACCGGCTGGCAAGCTGGCCGATTTCATCCCCGGAAACGACTGGTAGTCGAGAGGCAAGATCACCTTCTCCCTGGGCCAGGTCAGTGAGGCTCTCAACCACCCGCCGCACCGGCCTCACGATCGCCCGGCTGAGAAGCAGCGCAGTGACAATGATTGCGGCTATGCCGACGCTGGCGACCAGAAGGGCGAGCCACAGCATACTCCTCACCGCCGCAAATGCCTCAGCTTCATCGATCTCAGCAAGCAAGGCCCACTCAAGCCCTTCAAAGGTGAGCGGAGTGTAGGCAGAAAGAACCGGGTTGCCATTATAGTCCATAATAAGCCCTTCACCGGTCTTGCCCGCCAGCGCAGCCCGACTCGCCTCGGTATCGACTTTACCCGCGGCCGGATTACTGAACGAGGCGGCAACCGTACGATTGGTCGGGTCGAGAAAAGAATCAGAACGCATCAGCAGATCATTGCCGATCAGGTAGGTCTCCCCGGTTTCTCCCATCCCGGCGCGCTGTTTCATGATTGTGTTCAAGGTATCGATGGGAAACTGAAAAATCAGTACACCAATCTTTTTACCGTTTTGGAAGATGGGGGAGGCAACAAATCCTGCAGGGGCTTCATAGGAGGGGAAATACTGTTTGAAATCGGTAAAGATGACCGTGTTGGCTGAATCGGCTGCGTTAGCCTTGGCAAAGGCCTGAGCGAAATTGGTCTTGGCATATGGCCCGCTGTGCAATGATGTCGCGAAATCGAGTTCCTTAAAGACCGAATAGACGATGTTGCCAGTTTGGCTATCTATCAAAAATATATCGTAATAGCCGAACTTCTTAAGAAAGTTTCTGATCGCTGGATGGTATTTCGCATGTGTTTTACTGTAGTCAGATTGATCTGGCGCCGCCATGAGCGCATCTTTTGAACCAAGCGGATTGGGGTTTGCTGAGATGTAGTGGTACTGCAATGCCACTGTATCTTCGGGCAGTCCGCTCAAGATGCGGGCTACATCAGGCGTTTGGTCATCGTTCTGCTGGCGATAGACCGTGGAAAAATCTTGCTGATAATATTCAGCCAGTTTGTCGCGCAGACTTTTTCCAATACTCTGGTCGCTCTGGTTTTGTTCTCGAAATGATTGAAAATTTCGGATGAACTCGGCCATTGCCCCGACGATCATATGGTCTTCGGAATAGGTCAGCACCTGATCTTTGATCGTCTGCAAATAGCGCTCAACCTCACCTTTTTTTACTTCACGCATGCTGGTCATCTGGTTGAACGCTTGTCGTTCCAGAGCAGTCTGGGCCTTATAGAACGAGACAAAAGCCATCACAATAAAAGGAATAGTGCCGACCGCCAGAAAGGCAATAACCAGTTTTTTCTGTAATGTCAATTTGTTAAGCATCTCTATCCCCCAGGCTGTTAGACGTGGCAAAAATGACTTTGTTTATGAGGACCAGCTTCCACCAAAGATCACTTTTGGTTGTAGTCTGTCACAGACCTCTCCTGGAAATCAAGTCATAAGTCACAAAGCTGTTGGTAACGACACCATTGGGCGCGGAGTCCTCCCTCTGACAATGTAAAATTGGCTGTGCTACCGGGTGGACGGTCTGATCTGACTAGGGTTTTTCTGGTTAGAGCGGTCGAGGCCACTTGTAAATGAGAGGTTGTTTGACCCAGAAGGAGGACAGGCGGGGCTCCTGGATTCTCACGAGTGCACCG
>JAZBOD010000531.1:0-11412 GCA_036350955.1 Desulforhopalus sp.
CCTGCAATCTTTGCTTTTGAAGGGCGAATTTCGTGATGGTACTTATCCCCGCTGCAGTGGGCGGGGATTAACCCCTCCCTGCAATCTTTGCTTTTGAAGGGCGAATTTCGTGATGGTACTTATCCCCGCTTTCCCAGCCTCCCTGGCCTGGCCGCCGGTTGCGGACGTCGTGTCCGCAACCCTGAAGGGCCCTGTTCTCCATCCTGCCGGGCCTTTCGCGATGCAGCTTCGAAGCAAGACCAGGCAGTCTGCCGACCGCTGTACCAACGGCAGGAGCTCAACCGGGGATGATTTTCGAGTATTTTGAGCATAATGCAGAATTTGGGCGAAAAGATTGTTTTTCAAGTGGCTGTTTTTGAATTGAATTTGGTGATGATACTTATCCCTTCTGCCGTGGGAGGGGATCGTCGCCTCTGGTTCGGTAATCGGGCAGGGAGTCGAGCAGCAGGAGTAATTATTGGCGAGGCGGCTTGTTATTAGGCTGAACAATACCAATCTTAGCCGTTAACAGCTTGATAGAATAGTCGATAAAGGGAGGTTCGCCATGCAGGGTCGTTTGCCGGAAGGGAATGGTTTGGTTTCTGTCCGAAGGGGTGCAGCTCTGGTGGTTGTTGCCGCGTTGTTAGCTTCTCCTGCCCTCCTTTGGAGTAAGGGGAGTGATGATGATCGGCAGCGGCTAGAGTTTGCCGGGGTTATTGAGAAAAGGCCTCAGGGTTCTCTTGCAGGCGAGTGGATTATTGGTGGAAAGACGATACAGACCGACCGGTACACTGAATTTGACCGGAGTGAAGGTGATCTTATTCCAGGCAAATGCGCAAAAGTGAAGATCAGGAATGGCCGGATCCACGAAATAGACAGTGAGCCGCAAAGCAATTGTCGGTGACAAGGAAAAGCAGGGAGGTGATATGCGGGACAGTCTTCCCGCCGCAGTCAGATCTGCCGTGATTCCCGAGCCGCCTCTTCCGGGTCGATCCGCCAGGTGACCAGTGGTGAGAGGACATAGCAGGCCATGAAGGCGAGGCAGACCATGCCGAAATAGGGGGTGACTACCGTACTGACCACCGCCAGGCCGAGGTAGGTCATCCAGCGGTTGCGGCTCATGAACCGGCCCATATGCAGGTAGTGGATGAAGTAGCAGTTCATCAGCAGGGCGGTGAAGATCATCAGCCCGAAGCTGAAGTGGCCCCATAACGTCCCCCAGGATGAGTTGACGGCAAGGGCCTGACTGAACATGATCAGTGGCGCGAGGACCAGTAGAGCGCCGGCCGGGGTGGGCAGTCCTTTAAAAAAGCCGGGTATCGGCTCTTTGTCGAGGGTAAAGTAGACCAGGCGGCCGAGACCCATGCCGACATAGAGCAGGGCGACCAGGAGGACCGGCAGATGGCTGAACTGGTCGCCGGCCAGGTCACGCAGGCAGATAAAGAAGATCCACCCCGGGACAATGCAGAAACTGACCGCATCGGCAAAGTCGTCCATCAGGCTGCCGAAGTTGAACTGGTGGGGTTTTTTCTCTTCTGGAAGAGGTTCGGTGAGCCCCAGTCGCCTGGCGACAGCACCGTCGAGTTTATCAAAGGTGGCAGCACCGATGATCATCAGATAGGCTTCGCGGATCCGTCCCTGGTAGGCAAAAAAGACCGCAATCAGCCCCATCAGGGCATTCATTACGGTTAAAGCGTTTGGGAAGCAGGCGAGTATCCGCCGACGGAGAACCGGATCGTCCAGACAGAGTTCATCCAGACAAAAGGTTCCGTATTTCCGGCAATAACTGGCAATTGAACCGAAATTGATGATCAGGAAGAGGATTTCGATAACCAGCAGCCATTGCAGGGGGAAATTGGCCAGCCAGGTCATCTTGAAGTAGAGCCAGGATGGCGGGCCTTCCGGGATATAGAAGGCATAGGCGTAGAGCAGGGCGCTGACCGGTGCGGCGACTACGGTGCGCAGGCGGTTATATTCGCTCAAGCCAGGTTCCACCCCCTGACGCAGGGCAAAGCCACGCATGAAGGCGGCGAAATTGTCTCTGATCAGTACGGCAACGCAGAGCAGAAGAACAAAAATCGCATGCAGCAGCTGGGCCTTACTGTAATCCGGGGTAATGACCAGCAGCCGCCACATCATGCCGACGGCGATAACCGGAAAAATAATCGAATAGACCAGTTTATCGAGCAGACGGTCGGCCAGATGGGCGAGGGGTGCGTCGGGGCGGAAACGGGCGGCAAACCATCCGTCTACCAGGTCAAAAATCATCGAAATCAGGAGCAGGCTGACCCCGAGGGTGTAAATCCGCGGATCCTGCCGCCACATGACGGCCAGCGCGCAGATCATCCCGCCGAAGACCAGAAAGGGCCGGCCATAGACCAGGAGGGTGGAGAGCTTTCTCGGCAGGAGTATCTTCGGCGAGAGCTGGGGTTCAACTGGTGGCTGTGTCATAGATTGTCGGGGAGAGTACACTTTTTCAGGAAGGGGATTTCTGTAATACCCGCCTTGGATATTGACTGCGGGCAAGCATACCAATCCTTGCTGATCTTTACTACCAAGAAAGCCTTCCTCTTTGCTTTCGAGCCTCTCATTACAGATGATTCGTCGATAAATGACTCCTTCTGAACAGATCGGTTCTCCGCATAATCCGCCGCGCTCCAGGATTGCCCCGACACCGAGCGGTCACCTCCACCTTGGTAATGCCGTCAATTTCCTGATCACCTGGGTTCTGGTCCGCCAGCGCGGCGGGAGGTTGAAACTGCGGATTGACGACGCCGATAGCGCTCGCTGTCGACCGGAGTATATCGAGGATATCTTTCGGCAACTCGATTGGTTAGGTCTTGACTGGGACGAGGGGCCAGAGGGGCCAGGTGATCTGAGGGAGCGATATTCGCAACGGCTGCGTTTTGGCCGTTACCGGGTCATGCTTGTGGGTTTACGTCAGGCCGGACACACCTATTTTTGTGGCTGTTCACGGGCTGAGATCCGCGAACAAGTCGGCAGCGGGGTGTACCCTGGGCTGTGTCGGCGGCGACCATCTCGGGATGGTGATCTGGTTGAGCGCCTCCTGGTCCCGGAGAATACCTTGATTGAGGTAGAGAAAAAGAGGATCGACCTTGCCAGTTCAATGGGGGATTTTGTCCTTTGGCGGCGGGATGACAGTCCGGCCTATCAGTTGGCCAGTCTCGCCGATGACCTTGACGACGGTATCAATTTTATCGTCAGGGGCAGCGATCTGCTGGTTTCAAGTGCGGCGCAGATTTTTCTTGCCGGACTGCTCGGGCGAAAGAGCTTTGCCAGGATACGTTTTCACCATCACCGGCTCCTCGTCGGCCATGACGGCGCGAAACTGTCTAAATCTGATCAGGCACTCTCGCTGGAGGGGATGCGCCGGCTGGGCGCAACCCGGCGCGACATCTATCAGGCGGCTGCCCCCTATCTCGGGATGGCTGCGGAACAGGTCGGCAGCCTGAACGATCTTCGGCTGCGGGGATCTTACAGAACGCAGGAGTGATTCCGGCCACCCTGTTTGGCCTGGTAGAGAGCGTCATCGGCCCGCTGGATGAAGAGATCGGCCTCCTCGGGCGGACGGTAGCTGGTCACCCCGAAACTGCAGGTAATCCGGCTCTGCGTGGAAAAGATATGCCGGGCGATCAGGTTGCGGAGTTTTTCGGCGAGAGCAAGGGCGCTTTCGCTGTCGGCTGCTGCGGCAAGGAGGGCAAATTCCTCACCACCCCAGCGGGCCAGGGTGTCCGTTGGCCGGATATTTTTGCCAACCAACTCTGCCAGTTCCTGAAGGACTTTGTCTCCTGCCGGGTGACCGAGACTGTCGTTGATTTTCTTAAACCAGTCAATATCAAATAAAATTAACGACAATGTGGTGTTGTTTCTGGCGGTCCGAGATATTTCCACAGTCAGCTGTTTGTTGAAATACCCTCTGTTGTATATCCCGGTGAGGCTGTCTCTGCGGCTCTGCTGCTCTAGGGCGTGGTGGAGGTTCTCCAGTTGAAGATACTGTTCTTCCCGGGTCTTTTTATGGCGGTCAAAGATATTCTGCAGCCCTTTTGAAAAGTGATAGGCGACGATCAGGGCAATGGTTACAGCCAGGAGGAAGAGCAGGCTGAGGAGGAGGATATCATCTTTGACCTTTTGCCTCAGGTCGGCCTTCTTCTGGGCAATAACCGCATCAAGCCGGTCAAAATAGATGCCTCGGGCAACTATCCAGTTCCATTTGGGATAGAACTTGAAAAATGAGAGTTTGCGTCCCTCTCCGGAACCGTCGGGTTTCTGGTACCAGTAGACCACGTAGGCTTCACCGGTATTGCGGATGCCTTCCATGAAAATTTTTCTAAACTCTGTGCCATGGGCGTCGGGGTAATCGTCGGAGATTTTCTGACCAACCAGATCGGGACGGTTGCTGTTGACCAGCATCGTCGCGAAATCCTCTCCACCCTGCAGATTGTGAATGTCGTACACAAAAAAATAGTCATTGCCTTCGGCTGAGAGACTGGCACAAAGTTCTTCGGCAACACTGGTCTGGGCCAGGGCATCGAGATCATCGACGTACTCGCCGGTGCCGATCAGCCAGCCGAGAGGCTCAAAAAGAGTAACATAAGAGACTTTTTCAAAAAGTTTACCGTCGTCTCTTTTCGGTTTGGTCCAGTGGTAGCGGAAGAATCCTCGCCCCTGCTCTCGGGCAATAGCGATCATGGCGCGGATGACTTCGGGGCCTCCGCCAATATTGTTGGTAAGAAAATTACTGCCCTCGGCGTCCGGGTCGGCGGGATAGAGAACCGCCTGGCCATCGAGGGTAAAAATAAAAAAGTACCCGAGATTTTCATTCAGGCGGATAGGCCGGATCGCTTCCCTGATCATTTCCACCCTCTTTTCCGGAGGGAGATGGTCCCCCATGGTCACAGAGAGACTGCTGGCGATACGTCGGGCCTCTTCAACCCGGGTGGCAAGACTCTCCTGCAGGCGCTGATTCATCCTGGTGTTCTGGGCTTCAATACGCCCGAGAAGATCGTCAACATCAACTTTGAGCTGGGTTTTTTGTTCGGCGATGAACTCCTCCTCGAGTTGGCTCAGGTCCGTTTCGAGAGTGGCAACTTTTTTGGTGATAAACAGCGCACCGGTGGCCAACGTCATCAGGCCGACCACGATGACCGCATAGCAAAAGCTGACCCTGGCAATATTCTTTTCACTGACTATAGGCATCAACCCACTGTGGTCCGGCAGTTAACGTTGGCAGGCGGCTGGCTGACGATAGGGACAGTTTAGCGTTGTCCGCGGAAAAGGTCAACGTACCGCAGTGTTAGAGAAATTCATTGCTGCTTTTATAAAGGTGCATTTCGTCCAGGTATCTCTCTGGACGAGCCGGTTTGCCGACTAAACGGCTGCAGAGCTCCAGTTATGGATGCCAGAAGAGGCGATCTCCGGTCACATCTTCACCGAGGCGTCGAGAAATGGCGGTCAGAGCCTGGTTTTGCGTGGCAAAGATATTTTGATCGCCGATAAAGCCGAACAGGCCAGTGGCACGCATAACCTCGAGTACCTGTTTTTTCAAACCGGAAAAGATCAGTTCCACCCCAGATTCATGCAGCTGGATGACCAGATTATGGAGCAGTTCTTCTCCGGAAGAGTCGAGGTAGTTGATGCCGTCGCCAACCACCAGGAGGTATTTTGCCTGGCGATGGTTCGCCAGAGCCGCCAGCACCGCCTCTTCAAAGTGGGCAACGTTGGCGAAAAACAGTGAGCCGTCGAAGCGGATGGCAACGACTCGTGTTGAGGTGGCGAGCTGGGGGTTGACCTGGATATCCCGCAGGGTGCCGTCGTCGTAGCGCCCAAGGATCGCCACTCGCGGGGCCATGGTATGAAAAAGGTAGAGGCCGATAGCCAGGGTTGTGCCAACCAGAATCCCTTTGTCGAGATGAGGGGCGGCGAGCAGGGTTACCGTGAAAGTGACCAGAGCAACGATGCCATCGGGGCGGCTGGCCTTCCAGGTGTGGTGGAAAGCGCGGGGGGTGATCAGCCCGGCCACTGCCAGAAGAATGATCACCGCCAGAACCGCCTTGGGCAGGTGGTAGATGAAAGGGGTGAGAAAGAGCAGGGTAACGGCGACGAAGATACCGTTGAAGACCATGGCAAAGCCTGTCCTGGCACCGGCCTGCAGGTTGATTGCGGAACCGGTAAACGAGCCGCAGGCCGGATAGGCCTGGAAAAAAGACCCTCCGAGGTTGGCCAGCCCCTGGCCAATCAATTCCTGATTGGGATCAATGTGCTGCTTGGCCTTGCTGGCCATGGCCTTGGCCATGGAGATCGATTCCATAAACGCCACCAGGGCGATCACCAGTGCCGCCGTCAGCAGTTGCCGCATGGCGTCAAGGCTAAAGGTGGGAAGACGAAACGAGGGAAGACCCTTGGGGATTTTCCCCACCACATCGCCACCGCCGATCAACAGGATGTGCTCATTTTCGAGCTTTTTTATCGACCAGCGCCGGCCATTGGTTTCGATTCCAGCAGGTACCTTGCCACTCTGATACAGGGCGAGGGATGCATCGGTGCCAGCTTTTCCCTGGACAAAGTGCAGCTGGTTGATGCTGCGCAGGCGCTTGCGGTTTTCCGTCTCGAGATCGTCGAGTAAAACCCGGTTCAGTTCGAGCCGGTAGCGGATATCGGCGGCGCTCTGGCTGTCGTTGTCGCGTTGTGCTTCGCGGAGTTCTCCGCCAAGGAAGGTCATTGCCGCATTTACCTGGGCAATGTGCTCGGAGGTGCTGTGGTAGAGAGTGACCAGTTCCCTGGCCTCCGGGGTGGCAATATCGCTGATCTGCCCGTCGGTGCTGCGTTCATAGCCGACCAGGGCACTGACCAGGGTGGTGATCACCACAACAATCAGGACTCCCGGCCTGGCGAGAAAGGAGATTTTCTTCACCGCCAGCATGAGGCCCAGGGCAAAAGCAGACATAGCCAGAGTCGGCAGATGGGTTTGCGGCAGGTAGCTGATCATTTCCCAGATATCGTAGAGGAAAAAATCACTGCGACCCTTGGGGATACCCAAAAGCATATCCAATTGGGAGAGGCCGATGATAATTGCCGCCGCATTCATGAAACCAAGGATGACCGGATGGGAGACAAAATTGACGATGCTGCCGAGTTTGACCGCGCCGAGGAGCAGCTGGATAGAGCCGACCAGCAGGGTGAGAAGCAGGGCCAGGCCGATGAACTCTTCGCTGCCGGGGAGAGCCAGTGGGCTGATCGCCGCTGCGGTCATCAGCGAGACAATGGCCACCGGTCCGGTGGCCAGCTGCCGCGACGAACCCCACAGAGCACCGAGAATGGCGGGGACAAATGCGGTGTAGAGGCCGAAATGGAGCGGAAGGCCGGAGAGCTGGGCATAGGCCATCGCCTTGGGAACCAGCACCAGAGCTCCGGTTATCCCGGCAACCAGATCGCCACGCAGGATCAGTGCCGAGATCGGAAACCACGCCAGAAACGGAAAAAAACGCACTGCCAGCTTTTTGGTCATCGTGCGGGCCCTGATTGTCGCCCCTGTTTCAAGCGGAAATCACCAGTACCGCGCAGTGGGCGCGGCCAATAACGTTCTCGGTAACATGGCCCAGGAGCATCTTCATCATCCCTGCTTTGCCAGGACTGCCAAGAAGGATCATATCTACCATTCTCTGTTGGGCAACAGCAATAATCCGTTCGGCGGGATCACCAACTTCAACAACGGCCTGACAGGGGACCGGCAGCCCATCCTGGCGCGCCTGGTCACAGACGCTGTCAACCAACCCCTGGGACTGTAGCCGGTCATTTTCGTCTTTGATCACTGTCATCACCGTCATCCCCTGCAGGGTGACACAGGTGCGCCCCAGGGCGAGTGCCTCAAGGATTACCTGCCGGCTGTTTTCGGAATCATCCACCGCGAGGAGGATCTGGTTGCCGGTAATGATGAAATCCTTGGGGGCAACGAGCACCCGGGGAAAACGCTGGCTGATCACCCTGGCGGTCATTTTGCCGACCAGCCGGGAGAGATGGCCGGTTTTTCCCTGTCGTCCCATAAGGATAACATCAGCATGGCGGAGCCGTGCCTGTTCGACAATGGTCTTTTCCGGCTTGCTTGAGCCGACCACCACAACCTCGAGCTGCACTCCGACGTCATCGGCCATTTTGCGGATCTGGTCAAGATGGGGAGCACATTCCTGCTGGGCCTGGCGGATTGCAAAATTGGCGCTGTGAATCGATTCGGCCTGGCTCTGCACCACGTGCAGAACGATTATCCTGGCACGGCAGGCTTGCCCGAAAAAGATCGCCTCTTGAATTGCCCCATCGCTAAAGGGAGAACCATCGGTGGCCAGCAGCAGGGTTTTTGCCTCGCCGAGGAGACTGGTGGCAAATCGCTCCATAGAGACTCCTGAGGTGGAAAGGATTTGGTTCACTGCAGGCTACCACCAAGCTGAAGCCATTTCAAGTCGAGTCTGTTCGGCATTACCGGTGTAGCGAGGATCCTGGTCGAGACCCAGTTGCTGCCCTCCGGTCAGGCGATGGCCAGCCAGATTCCCACCCCGGCCATCATCGCTCCGGCCAGCCGGTTGAGCAGGTGGGCACCACCCCGGCCCTCGAGCAGAAGGCGCAGTCGCCTGCCGCCTCCGGCATAGACGACCAGGCAAAAAAACTCGATTACCAGGAGAACGGCAAGGAGAATGGTCAGCTGCGGCAGGAGGGGCAGTCCCTGGTCGATGAACGGAGGGAGAAGGGCGATCATGAATGCCCAGCCTTTTGGGTTGGCGACTGCGGTAAGAAAGCCCTGAAGGGCCAGATTCCTGCGCCCCATGTTCCGGCTTGGCTGGGTGCTGAAGGAGAGTCCACCGGCCGAACGCCAGAGGCGGATGCCAAGATAGAGCAGATAACCTGCGCCGGCAAAGCGGAGGAAGGCAAACAGCAGAGGGTGGGCAAGAAGCAGACTGGCCGCCCCGATCACCGCGGCTGTCGCCACCAGAGCAACCCCGATCAGTTCCCCCCCCATCATCCACATGGTGCGGCGCACCCCGATGGTCATTCCCAGGGTGAGGGAGAGGGTCATGCACATACCCGGGGAGAGAGAGACGAGAAAAAAGGTGGGGATAAAGACTGCAAGCAGGCTTGGATTGGCCATCAAGGGGTCTCAGTCGAGGATCTGGCTGAGAAACAACTTGGTCCGTTCGTGCTCGGGGTGGTTGAAGAAGTCCTGAGGGTTGTTTTCTTCGAGAATCTCACCACCGTCCATAAACATCACTCGATGGGCGACGCTTTTGGCAAAGCCCATTTCATGGCTGACGACGATCATCGTCATGCCGTCCTGGGCGAGGCTGATCATCACATCGAGTACCTCCTTGACCATTTCCGGGTCAAGAGCCGAGGTTGGTTCATCAAAGAGGATCACGTTCGGCCGCATGCAGAGGCTTCGGGCAATCGCCACCCGCTGCTGCTGGCCGCCGGAAAGTTGGCCGGGGTATTTTAATGCCTGTTCGGCGATCCGTACCTTCTCGAGGAAGTACATGGCGGTCTCGTCCGCCTCCCGGCGAGGGGTTTTACGCACCCAGATCGGCCCGAGGGTGAGGTTTTCCAGGATGGTGAGGTGGGGAAAGAGGTTGAAATGCTGGAAGACCATCCCAACTTCGGTGCGGATTTTTTCAATATTTTTCAAATCGTTGGTCAGTTCGATACCATCAACGACAATTTTGCCCCGCTGGTGCTCTTCCAGCCGGTTGATGCAACGGATCAGGGTGGACTTGCCGGAGCCGGAAGGGCCGCAGATCACGATCCTTTCCCGGCGTTGTACGGTAAGGTTGATATCCTTGAGGACGTGGAATTCCCCATACCATTTATGCATTCCTTCAATGGTGATGATTGGGGATTGGTCGGTATCCGGGTTGTCATTGACGCTGCTGTTCATCGGTTCTGGTCCTGGGTTGGGAGATCGTAAGAGGTGGTTAACGTCCGGTATCGAGTTCCTTTTCCAGCCTCCTGCTGTAATTGGACATGAAAAAACAGCAGACAAAATAGATCAGGGCAACAAAGATATAGGCTTCGGCGGAGTAACCCATCCATTTCGGGTCGGAGAGCGCGGTCTGGGTGGTCTTTAACAGATCATACAGGGCGATGATCACCACCAGGGAGGTATCCTTAAAGGCGGAGATAAGGATGCTCACCGAAGGCGGGATAACAATTTTCAAGGCCTGGGGGAGGATCACCAGACGCATGGTCTGAAAATAGTTGAGGCCAAGCGACTGGGCGGCTTCATATTGTCCCCGGTCCATGCCCTGCAGCCCACCACGGACCACCTCGGCAATGTAGGCGGCAGTGAAAAGGATGATCGCCATCTGGGCCCGGAAGATTTTGTTCATCGTCACCCCTTCCGGGAGAAAAAGGGGGAAGACTACCGATGACATAAACAGCAGACTGATCAGGGGCACCCCGCGAATCAGTTCGATATAGATGACACAAAAAGATTTGACCACCGGCATCCGCGACTGGCGACCGAGAGCCAGAACGACGCCGACCGGGTAGGCTGCGGCAAGCCCGAAAACCGAAAGCAGCAGGGTGAGCGGCAACCCTCCCCAGTTATTGCTTTCCACAGCTTCGAGGCCGAAAAGTCCGCCCATCAGCAGCACACCCATGGTGAACAGGCCGATCAACCAGGCCCAGGCGAGATGCTTTTTCCAGTGTTTGCGGTTCTGGCTGTAGAGCAGCAGGGCAATGAGGATGACGATCGCCAGCAGTGGCCGCCATTGCAGCTCATGGGGGTAAAAACCAAAGAGAATGAAGCGGATATTTGCGGTGATTACCGACCAGCAGGCACCGCTGCCGGCCTTGCATTGGTCGCTGGTGGCAAACCACATGCTGTCGATAAAGGCCCAGCTGACAAAAGGCGGCATTGTCTGCCAGAGCAGGTAGAGTACGGCCAGGGTCAGCAGGGAGTTGAGGTAGCCGTTGAAAAGATTTGCCCGCATCCAGCCGATGACGCCAATATTGGTCACCGGGGGCCTGATGGTTGCCGCGACTGTGGGGGGCGTATTGTTCATGGCAGTCCTACCTTTCCACGAGCGCAATTCTTTTATTGTACCAGTTCATAAAGGCAGAAGTCGACAGGCTGAAGATCAAATAGACGACCATAATCAGCGCGACGCCCTCAATCGCCTGGCCGGTCTGGTTAATGGTGGTTCCGGCTACCGAGACAAAATCAGGGTAACCGATGGCCACCGCCAGGGAACTGTTTTTGGTCAGGTTGAGCATCTGGCTGGTGAGGGGGGGGACGATAACCCTCAGCGCCTGAGGGAGAATCACCAGGTTGAGAACCTGCCCCTGTCGCAGGCCGATGGAGAGAGCGGCTTCCCGTTGGCCTTTGCCGACCGACTGAATTCCGGCACGGACTACCTCGGCGACAAAGGCTGC
>JAZBOD010000532.1:0-6165 GCA_036350955.1 Desulforhopalus sp.
AGGGGATAGAGGATGAAAGAGTTGAGGCGAAAAGACAAAAAGATCGAAATTGCCGAGGCACAAGAGATACTGTATTCCGCCGAGTACGGCATTTTGTCAACCGTCGGGCCGGATGGTCAACCGTATGGTGTTCCGCTGAACTACGTTTACCGGAATGAGGCCATTTTCTTTCACTGCGCCCTGACCGGGCACAAACTCGACAACCTCAGAAGTAATCCCAAGGTTTCGTTTTGTGTCGTTGGGGATACAGAGGTGCTGCCTGCAAAATTTTCGACCCATTATATCAGCGTAGTCGTTATGGGAAAGGCATCGGAATCACAGGGGGATGAACGGTCTGCTGCTTTACTGTGGTTATTGGAAAAATATTCTCCGGCTTTTCTCGAAGAAGGGAAAGACTATATCAAGCAAATGGATAGAGCAACGAAGGTGATCAAAATCGAAATCGAGCAGGTATGCGGCAAGAAAGCGCCGGCCAAAGCATAAAAACCCGCAAGGTATCATGGAAAAATGAGCCTTGTTCCCCTCTGTCATAGAGGACGACTGGGGAGATTTTTTTGCTGTGATGTGATGGGAACAATCCACGTAAAAATAGGAACTCCATGATACCAGCCTTTCTCGCTGTCGCTTTTGGTTTGCTGCTGCTGGTCTGGAGCGCCGACCGTTTTGTCGAGGGATCAGCCTCCACCGCGCGCCATTTCGGTATGCCGCCATTGTTGATCGGCATGGTGATTGTCGGTTTCGGCACCTCCGCGCCGGAGATGGTGGTTTCGGCGCTGGCCGCCTCGCAGGGCAATCCGGGGATCGCCCTGGGAAATGCCTACGGCTCGAATATTACCAATATCGCTTTGATCCTCGGGTTGACGGCCTTGATCAGTCCCATTGCCGTCCATTCCCAGGTGTTACGCAAGGAACTTCCCCTCCTCACCGTTGTCACCGCCCTGGCGGCATGGCAGATCTGGGATGGCGAGATCACCAGGTTCGATGCCGTGGTGCTGCTTGCCGTATTCGGCGGGCTGATGGCCTGGACGATCTGGCAGGGCATGCAGAAAAAAACCGATGCGCTGGGCAGCGAAATGGAACAGGGCCTCGAAGTCCGGGCCATGCCGATCCGCCGTGCCGTCTTCTGGTTGGTGGTAGGACTGGTGCTGCTCATTGTCAGCTCCCGTATCCTGGTCTGGGGGGCGGTGGAAATCGCCCATGGCTTCGGGGTCAGTGACCTGATCATCGGCCTGACCATCGTCGCGGTCGGCACCTCGCTGCCGGAACTGGCCTCATCGATCATCGCCACCCGCAGGGGTGAGCACGACATTGCCCTGGGCAACGTGCTGGGTTCCAACCTGTTCAATACCCTGGCGGTGGTGGGTATCGCCGGGACGATTCATCCGCTGACGGTCGGACCGGAGGTCTTCAACCGTGACATACTGGTCATGGCCGGGTTGACCCTGTCGCTGTTCGCCATCGGCTATGGCTTTCGCGGGCCGGGCCGGATCAACCGTATCGAGGGCGCGGTGCTGCTCGCCTGTTACCTGGGCTATACGGGGTATCTGGTCAGTACGGTTTTCGGCTAAGCTGCCCTTTTTCATTTCCCTTGGCCGGAGGATGCTGTTGATCATCACGTTGAACATCGCATTTGGTCTCATCTCTAACCTCATCGCGGTGCTGGCCGGGGCCGGCGGCCTGCTGACGCCAATCATGGGCGCTCTGGTCCACAACCTCGGCTCGGTTCTGGTGGTGCTCCTTTCGGCAAGTATTGGCTTCTTCCGGGAGGAAGAGAGGCCCCTTTGAATTGTGCGGTCATTGCCCACGAAGCGTCAGGGCAGGTGGCATTTTTCTTCCCAGGACCATGAATATATGGTTGTCTTGACATAATCGGCAATTCTCTCCCCAGGCAATAAAATCAACCCGGAGGTGTCTCCTTGGCAAGAAGTAATTATTCCTTTGAAAAACGTCAGAAAGAGCTGGAAAAAAAGAAAAAAAAGGAAGACAAGCAAAAACGCAAGCAGGAAAAGAAACAAGTAAGACCCGAAGAGGATACCGGGGAGGGAAGCACTCTGCCTGTGGTCGTGGCGGAAGAAGAGCCGGAACGGCTTCTTAAGCGCGCGGCACAGCACCTCTGCGCCAAACTCCGGGAACTGCTGGTCAGCCAAAGGCAGGTCAATCTTGCCGTTCCCGGAGGAAGAAGTGTCGCGAAAATTTTCAGCGAGATGCTCCAGGAAGAGGTCGACTGGCAGCGGGTGCAGCTGTTTATCGTCGATGAACGGCTGGTTCCCCTCGACCATCCCGAGAGCAACTTCAAGCTGCTGCGGGAGCACCTCATCAACCCTCTGGTCAAGGCCGGCCGGATTGTCGCCGAAAATGCGCACCCATTTATTTTCAACTCAGCCGACCCGGAGGAGAGTATTCGGGAGTATGAGCGGATTCTCGGCGAGCACGGTCTGCGCTATGATGTTATCCTCCTCAGTGCCGGTGAGGATGGTCATGTTGGCGCCCTCTACCCGAATCACCATTCGCTTGCCGACAGCCATCACGGCTATATCTTGATGGACGACTCGCCAAAGCCGCCGCCGGAGAGAATGACCTCATCTTTTGCGCTGTTGCAGACCGCGGCAGTGGCGGTGGTCCTTTTTGTCGGAGAGGCGAAACGGGAAGCTTTCAAACAGTTCAGTAATCCCGAGATGCCGCTCAATGCCTGTCCGGCGAAGCTGGTCAGGGCTATTTCGGATACCACGGTGTTCACCGACCTGGCTTGATCCGCGTCTTTGCCGGTTTGATAACCCTGTTCGGTAGCGGAGGGTGTCGTGGAGCATCAGTCACGAAAAAGTCTCTCGCCCGGTGGGTGGATTCTCTGTCTGCTGCTGATTCTGCTTGGCTGGACCTGCCTCTTCCCCCCGCAGGCTCAGGCTGTTGCCGAGGTACGGATCGGCCTCCTCGCCAAACGGGGTTCGGCGATCGATGTCAAACTGTGGACCGCCACCGCCGACTATCTCACCACCCATCTGCCCGAGTACCGTTTCCGGATTGTTCCCCTTGATTTCACTGAGATCCATGATGCTGTCGGTGAAGCAAAGATCGATTTTGTCCTGGCCAACTCGGCCTTTTATGTCGAACTGGAAAAAATCTACGGGGTGAGTCGCATTGCCACCCTGATTAACCGCAACCTCCCCGGCCAGCAGACGACGACCTTTGGCGGGGTGATTTTCTGTCGAGCTGATCGGCAGGATCTCCGGCAAACCCATGACCTGCGCAACCTCCGTTTCATGGCGGTGGAGCCGCGATCATTCGGCGGCTGGATCGCTGCCTGGCGGGAGATGCAGCATATGGGGATCGACCCGCTGCGCTTTTTTGCTTCCCTTGAGTACGGCAATACCCACGACGCGGTTGTCCTTGCGGTGAAAAACCGCAGGGTAGATGCCGGCACCGTCCGCACCGACACCCTCGAGCGAATGGCTGAGGCGGGCACGATCAGGCTTGAGGAGTTTCGGATTCTCAATGAACAGGTGGTTGCCGGGTTTCCCTTCAAGTTGAGCACTGCTCTCTACCCCGAGTGGCCAATAGCGGCCATCAGATCCACCCCCGCCGAGTTGTCCCGCCAGGTTGCTTCCGCACTGTTGGCCATGGCAAGCGACGACCCGGCTGCGGGAGCCAGCAACAGTGCCGGCTGGACGGTCCCCCTCAACTACCAGCCGGTGCATGACTGCCTGCTTGATCTGCGGATTGGGCCCTATGCCGATTTCGGGCAATTTACCCTGACCGATGTGGTCAAACGCTACTGGCGCCTGCTTGGTCTGCTTGCCTTCGGGATCACTGGGATTTTGCTGACCTCTATGTATATTATCCGCCTCAACCGCCGGCTGCGCCAGAAAAACGGTGAGGTTGACGAACTCAACCGGACCCTTGAGTCGAAAGTGGTCGAACGAACCAGCCGAATCAATTCCCTGCTTGACCAGGAGCTCTATCTTCGGGAGATCATGGAGACCGTGGCGGAAATCAACGGCCTGCTGATTTCCGCCACCGATCTTCCCTCGCTGTTGCACCAGGCCACCCGGGCATTGGGCGAACACAGCCATTACGGCTATTGCTGGATCGGCCTGGTCGATGCGGCCCTGGTAACAGAGATGTATACCGCTGACGAATCAATGCGTCTGCCCAAGGCGCCGCCCTACGACCCCCAGGAGAGCACCGATCCATTTGCCTGGTCAGCGACTGCCCGGTCGATCACCAGTAACAGCACGGTGGTTCTGGTCAAAGATGACCGGCAAACCACGGTTACCCCGTGGCTCGATTCAAGCAATGCCACCAAGTTCCAGGCCGTCGCCGCCCTGCCGTTGCGGGCCGACCGGTACACCCTGCCGCTTGGGGTGCTTACCGTCTATACCATGCGCCGGGAGGGGTTTGAGGAAGAAGAGATCAAGATGCTCGAAGATCTGGCCGGAGACCTCGGTTTTGCCATCAACTCCTTCCGCCAACGTGAGCGGGTATCGAGACTGGAACGGGAGCGGAGTGAAAACTTTGAGCAGACCATCCTCTCTTTTGCCGAGATGATTGATCACCGGGACACGTACACCGCCGGCCACACCGTTCGGGTTGCCGAGTACAGCAGAATGCTTGCCGCCGAGATGGACCTTGATGACGAGCAGATTGATGCGCTGCAGCAGGCGGCGATCCTTCACGATATCGGTAAGATCGCCACTCCAGATTCGGTACTGCTCAAGCCGGGCAAGCTCTCCGCCCTCGATTACGAGCTGATCAAGCTCCACGCCTCCGCCGGGCATGCGATGCTGGCAGGCATCCCGATGTACCAGGAACTTGCCGAAACCATCCGCCACCACCATGAACGCTTTGACGGCATGGGGTATCCTGATCGATTAAAGGGTGGGGAGATTCCCCTGTTGTCGCGGATTATCGTGGTTGCCGACTCCTTTGATGCAATGACCACCAACCGGATCTACAAGCCAAGAAAGACGGTTGAGCAGGCCCTGGAGGAGATCGAGGCACTGAGCGGCAGCCAGTTCGACCCCGAGGTGGTCGCGGTAAGCCGGCCGGCCCTTGCCGGGGTAGTCATTGAGGAGTCAATCAGTCAGTTGCCGAAGAACCAGATGGAGCAGCGCCGTTTTTCCTATTTTTTCAGTGATAAGCTCACCGGCCTCTACAATGAGGATTATCTGCAGATTATCCTCCGCAACAACCTGGCCCCCCGGGAATTCAGCTGCCTGCACAGCCTGCATGTCAAAGGTCTTGATCAGTACAACAGGCGGCAGGGGTGGGAGGAGGGCAATCTGTTGATCCAGAAATTTGCCGCCGAACTGCAATCCCGCTATCCTGATGCCCTGCTCTTTCGGGTCTATGGTCAGGATTTTATCATCATTACCGCCGAGCACTTTGATCTTACCGCCGATGCTCTGCTCTTTACCAGCTTAGGCGGTAGCGAAGTGCTTCTTGAGGCAAATCATGTCGACCTGCGTCAGGATGCCAATTATTATATCGACAAACTGGAACACCTGGAAATCCTTTGTGAGCAGGAGGCCTGTCACCGGCAAGGTCCATGAGGGTAACAGGCTGAAAAGGGGCAAGGATTTATTGCCGGCAACGGCCGCCCTTGCCGCCACCACCCCGGCCCTGGCCGCCGCCCGTGCCGTCGCGCCGGCCTTTACCGCCGCCTCGGCCGAGTCCGCGGCCCGGTCGGTCCTGTGGTGAACCTTCCTGCGGGGTCTCCGGTTTGCCTGCAGTCTGGTCCGTTGGTGGGAGAGTGCTGCTGTTCTGGTCTTGTTGTTGCATAGTTTCCTCTTTGTGCTGGTTGTTACCCCGTGGCCTGGTGTACCAGGGGTTTTGAGCATTTGCATATAACGTAAGCCTTGCGGCGGATTTCGCAAGCGCTCTTTTGGCTGTTTCGCCACCAGACCTGGTTGATCAAGGAGGGTGGCCCACTGTTCTTTTTAAAGCGGAGCGAAACTGGTTTTCCAGCGGGATTTCCGAAAAACACGAGATAACTCATGAAACGTTTCAAAAATATCCTCCTGGTTAACAAGGCCGGGATCGACCAGACCTGGGCACTGGCAAGGGGCGTTGCCCTGGCCGAAAAAAATCAGGCTGAACTGAGTGTCATCGAGATCATCCCTGCTCTTCCGGAGGAGTTCCAGGAAGAGACGATCGCCTCGATCTTTACCG
>JAZBOD010000533.1:0-5599 GCA_036350955.1 Desulforhopalus sp.
TCGACCTTCACCGTGCCCAGGACAAGGAAGCTGTCATCCGCTGTCCGTTGCATGATGACCAGTTCACCGCTACCGGGAAAAACGCCGCTGAAGGCGGTGATATTCACCTGATGGGTCACGAGGAGGATTGGTCGGGAGAGGTCCTGCTCAAGGAGCCACTGCTGTAATTGACTGGTTCGCTCTTCTTGCTGATCTTTTTCACTGAAAAAGGAGTTTAACCCCGGGAGGATGGTCGGTTCTCCAAGGTCAAGCAGGCGGGCGGTTTCCGTGCACCGGCACCACTGACTGGTGTACAGAGGCAGCTTCCTGATTCCCAAAAGCGGCCTGGGTCCTCAGTACCCTGCTCACCGGGTATTCCTCAACGGGAAGGGGCGAACCATTTTCTCGGAAAAAAACACCACGCCGGGTCAATGGCCACCTTGCCGAGAATGTGCTCCCTAGTTAAGCCGAGCATCCGCAACGCCTCCTAATTGGCAAACTCAATCGATGAATCATCGGCCTGTACCACGATTCCACAGGGAACACCCTCCACCAGCGCTCAGTATTTCTGTTCGCTCTCCCGCAATTCCTCTTCAGCTTTCTTGCGTGCCAAGATATCCCTTGTTGTTCCAGAGTGCGTTTTGGCAAATAGTCGTCGCTGTTCAGGTAGGGTGTATATTTCCTGAGTTGGAAGCGGGGCCCATCGTAGAGAAAATCGTGGAAATGGACGATGACCCTAGGTGCATATGAAAAACTCCAATCATCCAATGTGGTAAGGATGCGAGGGTGGGCATGGCTAATCTATACCTGCTGAGATACAAACAACACCTCCAAAGAAAGATTTGGAAATAATTGATCTGGCGGGATGGTGCCATGGGACCTGCTCGGTCAGCCAATCTGTCGCCCCTGACTCCACACTTTTTTCAACATGGGCAGACCGTCAAAAATACGTACCTGAAGCATGTCCGCCCGCTTTCCGGCAACAAGTTCACCCCGGTCGGCAAGTCCTACGATATCGGCAATATTGCAGCTGACCAACCCCACCGTCTGGGGCAATGGCTTGCGGTGCAGCTCTGCCAGATAAAAGGCGGCGTGCAGCAGGCTTGAAGGCACATAATCGGAAGACAGGCCATCGAGAAGATCATTTTCAACCAGTTCCAGAGCCGAAATGTTGCCGGAATGAGAACCGCCGCGAACAGCATTTGGTGCGCCCATAATGGTCGCCATTTCATACTCTTTAGCCTTCTCCGCTGCTGCCAGAGTGGTTGGAAATTCGGCGATTGCAATCCCTTCAGCAACCGCCGCAGCAACATCGTCAACGGTCGTATCATCGTGGCTGGCGAGGGGAATGTTTTTCTCATGAGCCAGAGCGACCGCAAGTCGCCGGTGTTTTCCGGCACACATCTTCTGCATGGCTTGAAGCTCCCCGATCATCGACAGGGCTTCCTTCTCGGTCCAGCCCTTGTCCCGGTGATAGAGCCGCCATTTCTCCAAGTTGGACCATTGCCGTTGCCCCGGAGTGTGGTCCATGATGGAAATAAGGCGTATGGCCGGATTCGAAATCTGGGGCAAAAGCATCTCCTCCATTGATTCGTCAGCCACTTCGCAGCGAAGATGGAGAAAGTGATCCGCCTTGAAAATATCATGCTCTTTGCCTTTGCTCAGAGCTTCTATGGAATCCTTGAAGATACGAGAACGTAGACTCGACTGGCGCAACCCGCCCACGGCAAGGGCATCGAACACCGTGGTTATGCCAGCACCAGCAACCTGGGCATCATGAGCCAAGGCCGCCGACAGAATGGAGGGCCAGATTACTCCCGGTCGCGGCTGAATATTCTTTTCAAGATTGTCGGTATGGATTTCGATAAGACCGGGCAGGAGCATCTCGCCCTCGAGGTCAACCGCCCCGCAGCCACGGAAAATTGAGCTGTCGACATCCTTGATCGTCTCGCCCTCAACAACGAGGGTGCCATGCACGGTCTCGTTTCTGGTTATAATCGTCGCGTTGGTATATATGGTTTCCATTTTCTTCCCATGAGAATATCGACACAGACCCCGAAATGATCCGAGGGGTAACAGCCATCAAGATCGGGAGTATTCAGGATAATCCGGCCATTCAGGAGTTCCGGACCCTGTTCCTCCTCGCTCAGCAGGCAAAAAATATGATCAATCCGGCTTTCATTTGGTGGCATGTTGGTTTGGACCAATGTTCCGCCGGGTAACTGCCCTCCACCGGCAAGATAGCAGTCACTAATCTGCAGGCCGGTCCTCCTGCTGAGGCGAGCAAGGGCGGCATGGTCTATGGCAAAATTACAATCCCCGCAGCAGAACCAGCAGGAATCCTCGGCAATGTCAGCATTTTTTTCAATAATTGTTGCAAGTTGCTCATAGCGCAATGTATCCATTCCCAAGAGATGGGTGAGGTGGAAATTGGTGATGGTAATCAGTTGATTACCATGATAAAGCTGGGCACTGAGTGCCAGCCGATCGGGATCCTCCGCACTGGTCGGGATAGTGGTAAGCCAATGACGATCAAGGCCGTTGACTGAAAGGATGGCAAGACCTGAGTGACAAAGAAAACCCGCCTTGTCGACGGTACGGTTCTTCAGACGTGCCGGGGCATAGATCATATCCATATCCAGGACATCGGCGAGATCGCTGGCGGTATCGATCTGATAATCGACGCTCTGCACCGACTCCTGCAGACAGAGAATATCCGGCTCCAGCTTGGAAAGCTCGCTGGCCATCATCTGCATCCGCCGGTGATAATTACCATCACCCTTCCAGGTGTTGATGGTCACTATGCGTAAAGCGCCTTCAGCCTTTCTCGTCACAGCTTGCCTTTGCCCCGTGCATTATCATGACCACTCTTCTCTACGGAGGTCACTGGCGAATGACCACTTTTTCCTGCTCTGCCATGGCCGGGACCACCTCGGCACGGTAGACGGGCCGCCCGTTGGCGATGGTCGCGAGTAGACGTGGACGCGATCCTCGCTCATCTACCAAAATGAGGTCGGCGGCCTTGCCGATTTCAATCGAACCGGTCACCGTGTCAAGCCCCACGGCCCGGGCCGGGTTGAGGCTGAAGAGCCGGGACACTTCGGCGAGTGGAGAACCGGTCAGTTCAACCGCTTTGAACAAGGCAAGTAAAGAACACATCGGTGAGTAGTCGAGACAGAAAATGTCGACACGGCCGGTGGTCAACATGTCGGCGACCCGCAGATTGCCGGCATGGGATACCCCACGAATCAGATTGGGGGTGCCGTAGACCGCCTGCATGCCTTGACCTCGAGCAAAGTCAAGTGCCTCAACGGTCACCGGAAATTCGGCTACCGAGACCCCGAGACTGAGGGCCCATTCCAGTTTTTCAACGGTATGGTCGTCGTGGGAGACTACCGTCAGACCGCGGCGGTGGCAGGCGGCCACCAGTTCGGTGAGGGCTCGCTCATCTAGTTGGTCACGTCTTTCCATCAGCGCAGCGACTTTTTCGTCGGCGGCTGCCAAACTCTGGCCCGAGCGGCGATGGTATTCACGATAGGCGTCGATATCTTTGAACACGCCGAAGCCCGGGGTGTGATCCATCAAACTCATCATGTCCACCTCCCCGTCCTCCACCAAGGAATCGAGGAGTGGCAGAGAATCGGTATCGGTGATTTCATAGCGGAGGTGGATACGGACCCGCAGGGGCGACCCAGACTGATGGTTTCTGATCGCGCCAATGATCTCTCTGGCTTTGTCACGGGTGCGCAGCGGCTTGGTGACATCACCGAGATCGGCGAGACCGACACAGTGGAACACCGTGGTGATACCGTGCATGACCAGACTTGCCTCGTAGGTCGGCAGGACCGTCTCGGGAAGAAAAGGCGCTGAGGGCCGCGGGGCGATAGCTGCCTCCAGCGAGTCGGCATGGATGTCGACAAAGCCCGGCAGCACCAGGCAACCGTGGGCATCGATACAATCCTCGGTGCGATGCGGGCCACTGGGAGAACTGCTCCGCCCAATGTCGGTGATCAGCCCTCCCTCGATGCGGATCCGGGCGGGTTCGAGGATACCTCCCGGGAGCACCGCCCGACAGTTGACGATGCTGAGTGATTCATTGTTTCGCCTGAAAGATACCGGGCTGGTCATCGTCATCCCTCATATTTTTTCGGCAAGGATATGCCAATGGTAGGAACCTTTGCGGCGATGTTCGCAGTCCATTATCGTCAGCGGCTCGAAACCGCTGAGCAGGGCGATAAGATCTGCTGCGCTGCAGTAGAAATGGGGGTGGCGTTTTTCAAAACAGTCTCCGTTGACATACGTGTCCTTGGCGATACGCCGGCCACTGGCAATTTCTCCGTTGCGCTTGGAGAGCATGGTTCCCTGGAAAAGCCCTTCCGGCTTTAATACCCGCAAAATCTCCGAGAGCGAGCGCAGTACCACCGGCAGATCACCATGATAGATGACATTCCAGGCGAGAACATAGTCGAAAGTCTCGCTGGCATGAGGGATCTCTGTCATTTCAGACAGCTGCAGGCGGATGTCGAGCCCTTCCACCTGCGCCTGCCGGGCGACATGGTCTATAGCCCTCGGACTGGCATCGACGGCATGGACGGCAAACCCCTCGCGGGCAAGCAACAGGGCGTGACGGCCCACCCCACAGCCGAGGTCTAGCACGCTGCGTACCCCGCGACTTTTCAAGAGGGGAATGGTTTCGGTGACAAAATCCTCCGGCTCGACCCAGTCGGCCCGGCCCTCTTCGCTCTGCCAGCGCACATCCCAGTCAATATGGGCGGTATTGGTGGGCGTGGTCTCATTGATAGTCTCGGTAGTGATCTGCATGGATGGTCCTTTTTTTTAAGTATTTGAAAGTATCGTCCTCTTTTAATCTGTCGAACCCCAGCATTACCGGAGGGTGAACAGGGAGGGCCCTTCCAAGCGTCCTATCCTTCCTGCAACACCCGACGGCGGATGCTGGCGCAAAGCTGCTCCACCCCCATGACCACGACGAAGACCATGAAAATGATGGTGGCCGCTTCATCGTAGTGAAAGGTCTTGATTGACACCATCAGTTCGATACCAATGCCTCCGGCACCGACGATCCCGAGTACCGCCGATGAGCGGGTGGTATGTTCCAGATTAAACAATGCGGTGTTGATGAAATTTGGCATGGCCGCTGGTATCACCGCGCAGATGATGCCACCGGTGGTGCTTGCCCCCATGGCGGCCAGAGCTTCACGAGGCCCGGGATCGACCTCCTCCATGGCCTCTGCAAAGAATCGACCGCAGAAGCCAATGGTCGCAAGCACCAGAGTGACTGTTCCGGCCCGTGGTCCGAGTCCTACGGCAACGATGAGAAAGATTGCCCAGACGATGCTCGGGGTTGTCCGAAGAAAAGTAACGATCAGCCGGCTGATGGCGTAGACCAGCGGGTGCGGGGTAAGGTTACGGGCGGAGAGTATGGCCAGGGCGAGAGCTATCGGGATTCCCAGCAAGTTGCCGACCAGAGCCATTTCGAGCGTTTGGAGCATGGCCTGGCTGACGGCACCTAGACGTTCCAGGCTTGGTGGGAACATTTGCTGCAGGACATAGAGGATCTTGCTGGGAATGGCCAGTAGATCAGCGAAAGTCAGTCTGGCCA
>JAZBOD010000534.1:0-2785 GCA_036350955.1 Desulforhopalus sp.
TCCTCTCCGGCTTCTTTTTCCTCCTCGACGATGCCTTCCGGGTCGGGGAATATATTCAGGCCGGATCAATCCGTGGCACCGTCGAGGCGATTACCCTGCGCAATGTCATGCTCCGCCACCATCTGGGGATGCTGCAGATCGTCCCGCACAGTGATCTCGGGGCGGTCACCAACTATATGCGCGGCGGTATCGTCATGAAATTCCCCCTGGAGTTTCCTTACGACACCGATATTGAAAAGGTTCGCAAGATCATTAAAAAGGTCGGCCTGGAGATGCTCGAGGACGAAGAACTGCGCGATGCGTTTCTCCAGCCGCTCAAGTCGCAGGGGGTCAATGAGATCACCAATTCGGTGATGGTCATCAGGGTGAAATTCACCGCCAAGCCTGGGAAACAGTTTCTCATTAAGCGTCAGGCCTTCCGGCGGATTACCGATGCGCTCAATGCCCGGGGAATCCACTATGCGCACCGCAAGGTGATCGTTGATTTCCCTGAAGATGAACGGCGGGGGAAAGTGGCTCCGGAGACCGAAAAGAGACTGTTGGAAGGGGCCGCGGCAGCCATGATCACCGAGAACAGCACCGAGCAGGCAGCCAAAAAACCGGTGGATAAAATCGACGATTTTTCAGCCTGACCGAGCCGGAGGCTGCCGGTCCGCCTTCCTTTTGCGGAGGTGCGGCTTAGATCTTGAAACTGCCGACGATGGAGTTCAACTCCCTGGCCATCTCTTTGAGGGAATCGGCACTCTGTTCAATCCGCTGGCTGCTGGTGGAGATCTGCTCGGCGGAGGCGTTGACCGAATTGATCTCCCGGGAGATATCGGTGGCAACGGTCGAACTCTGGCTGACATTCTCGTTGACCTCCTGAATGCCCTGGCTGGCCTGGGCAATATTGTTGGCAATCTCCCGGGTCGCCGCCGTCTGCTCCTCGACCGCGGTGGCGATGTTGGCGACTATATCGTTGACCCCCCTGATCACCGCGGAAATCTGGTCGATCTCCACGCCAGTGGAGCGGCTGCTCCGCTGCACCTCTTCGATCAGGGTCTTGATATCGAGGGTAGCGGTGGCGGTTTGTCGGGCCAGTTCCTTGATTTCGTTGGCAACCACCGCAAAGCCCTTGCCGGCCTCTCCCGCCCGGGCAGCCTCGATGGTGGCGTTCAGAGCGAGTAAATTGGTCTGTTCGGAGATCTCGGTGATTGTTTCGGTGACCCTGCCGATTTTTTCGGCGGCCTGACCGAGTTCGGTCATCCGCGCGGCGGCACTCTCCGCCTGGCCAACCGCCTCACTCGATACATGCCGGGCCTTTTCAGCATTTTCGGCGATCTCGTTGATCGTTGAGGTCATCTCTTCGGCGGCGGAGGCAACCATGGTAGTGTTGGTGGCAGACTGCTCCATCGCGGCGGCGACACTGGCCAGATTGGCGCTCATCTGTTCGGCGGCGGCGGCGACATTGCGCGCCCGGGCCGAGGTATCTTCCGCCCCTTTGGCGAGTTCAACGGCAACCTCGGACAATTCCGCCGATGAACTCCCCACCGTCGCTGAGTTGCCGGTGATCCGCCGGATGATATTCTGCAGTTTCTCGATAAAGGTATTGAACCACCTGCCCATCTCGGCAATTTCGTCGCGGCCCCCGGCCGCCAGGCGCATGGTCAGATCGCCTTCCCCTTCAGCGATGTCTTTCAAGCCGATTACCGCCTGGTTGATTGGCCTGACCAGGGTGAGGGCAGCGAAGGAGATCAGCAGGGCGGTGAGCAGTATTGCCGCCAGGGTAACCCCGAGAATCAGATTGCGGATAGTGGTGGCGGTGCTGAGAAACTCTACGGCATCCTGAGTTGCCCCGATCCGCCATGGCGCGAGGGTAATCGGCGCATGACCGGCGATCTTCGGGATCCCCTGGAAAACATATTCGGCAACCCCTGACTCCCGGCTGAGCATCTTCCGGGTAAAGTCGGCCATCTCCGCCAAGGTGGTGATGTCCAGGGAAAGAATGTGTTTCGGGTTTGGGTGGGCGATGATCAGGCCTTTATCGTCACTCATGAAGCCGTAACCGGTCTCGCCGATCTTTCTCCCGGAGACCAGGTCGACCAGAAAATCGATCTTCAGTACCAGGCCGAAACTGCCAAGGAACTGGCCGTCGGTGGAGCGTATCGGGGCACAGATCACGCTGATCAGGTTGTTGGTGGCCTGGGAGCGGACCACTTCGCCGACCACCGTTTTCCCGGTGGATTTGGCCTCCTGAAAATAGGCCCGTTTACTGATGTCACTGCCCTTGTACTCCCTGCCATCCTCAAGAACACCGGTGTAGAGCAGACCCTCCCGGTCGCTGACGAAGATTCCCTGGTAGTTCCGGCCCATGCGGGAGAACTGATTGGAGAACTGTTGATAGAGGGCCCTGATCTCCGCTGAAGCACCTGCTGCACCAACTTTGTCGACCTGCTCGGCCACTGTGACCACCCGGGGATCGATGGCAAAAATATCGGCAATTTTTATCTCTTCCTCAAGAATGTGGTCGGTAAGGCGTGCGAGGTCGGCCGCGGTGGTCTGCATGGCATTTTGACCGAGTTGACGAAAACCTTTGGCCGACTTGGTAATCGAAATAATCCCGACTGCCAGCAGGGGGAGGAGGACCAGAGTGATTCCTCCGGCGAGAAGTTTGAAGCGAATCGAGGAAATATTCATCGGGATATTCTCCTTATCCTTTTTCTCAAAGGACAAATAGTAGGTGATATTCGAGCGATGAGCAGTCGAATTGAGCGGATTGCTCAGTTCTGTAGATAGAGGGGCATCA
>JAZBOD010000535.1:0-3878 GCA_036350955.1 Desulforhopalus sp.
AGCCAGCAGGCTTTTAGTATAATTATTTGCAGTATGTCCACCAGGCAAGCGGGCTGACGCCCGCAAGCCAAAGGCGATGATCCCTCCCACAGCAGAGGGATACGTACCATCAGAAAATTCATTCTTAAACAGCAAGAAGTGAATTTCTAAGGTAAAGTCCTACTGGTAAACATCCTTATTGGTTATTCAACCATAAACCACCGCGTCAGGAAAAGGTTCGCCCTTGATGAGGAGTTGGTTCGGCAGGTGACCAGATCCTCTTTGCCCTTTTTCTTTTCCGGGGAGTGGTGTAGGTTCGGTGAGCTCATCCGCCGGAATTTCAGCCGGTCAACCTGCTTTAAAATCAAGCCCATACCAGACCACTGATGAATAAGACCAAGATAATCGCCACCCTTGGACCAGCGAGCCAAAACGAGGCACAGATCATCGCTTTGATCCAGGCCGGGATGAACGTTGCCCGGATCAACCTCTCCCACGGAAATCGAAAGAGCCACAGCCGCAGTATCGAACTGGTCAAAAAAGCCCGGGTTGCCACCGGCAGGTTTACCGCAATCCTTCTCGATACCCGCGGCCCGGAGATCCGGGTCACCGACCTCCCGGCACGGATCGAGCTGCTTGCCGGAAACCCCTTGCTGATCGTTCCGGCCAACGCCCCGAGCACCCCCGGCAGCATCAGCGTCAACTATCCCGGTCTGGCAGCTGACCTCACCCCTGGCAGACGAATCCTCCTTGATGACGGGAAACTTGCCCTGCTCGTCGAAAAGATTGAAGCGGGGATAGTCCATACCAGGATTCTGGTCAACGGCTGGCTAGGCAGCAAAAAACGAGTGAGCCTCCCCGACTGCCACGTCAATCTGCCCTCGCTGACCGATGAAGACCGCGACGATATCGCCTTCGGGGTGCAGCAGGAGGTTGACTTTATTGCCGCCTCCTTTGTCCGCCGTGGCGAAGACGTCCTGGCGGTACAACGGATAATCGAGGACAATGGCGGAGCTCTGGCGGTCATTGCCAAAATCGAAAATCGCCAGGGAGTCGACAACCTCGAAGAGATCCTCAGGGTCGCCGATGGCTTGATGGTCGCCCGGGGTGATCTTGGGGTGGAGATGCCCGCCGAAGAGGTCCCGGTTATTCAGAAACGGATCATCCGCGCCGCCAACCAGGCCGGCAAACCGGTGATCACCGCCACCCAGATGCTCGAGTCGATGATCAACAGCCCTACCCCGACCAGAGCGGAGGCAAGCGACGTCACCAACGCCATCTACGACGGGACCGATGGGGTGATGCTTTCCGCCGAAACCGCGGTGGGCAGCTATCCGGTGGAGGCAATCCGTTTCCTTGCCCGCTGCGCAGAGATATCCGAGGCATCGCTTGATTACGAAGCGATCCTCGCCGCCGGTCTGCGCAATCGCCGACCTACGGCCACCGACTCGATATCCTACGCCAGCTGCTCGATCGCCGCTGATCTCGGTGCGGCGGCAATCGTTACCGCGACCTCCTCCGGCTCCACCGCGAGAATGGTTGCCAGATACCGGCCAAAAACCCCGATTATCGCGGTGAGTCCCAACCAGGCAAGCCTGCGCAAACTCCAGTTGATCCGCGGCGTCACCACCCTCCAAGCCGATTTTGCCGCCACTATGGACGAACAGATCGACCGATCAACGATGGTTGCCCAGACAGCCGGCCTGATCGGTAACGGCGATTTGATCGTGATCACCGCCGGAATGCCTATCGGTACCAGCGGAACCACCAACATGCTCAAGGTGCGCACCGTCGCCGATGTCTGTTTTATCGGGCAGGGTGCCGGCGGTGGATCTGCCATCGGCCAGATCCGCATTGTCCGGCAGACCGCCGACTGGCTTGCCCTGCCGGAAAAAACCATCGTTGTCCTGGCCGATACCGACGATACCATGTTCCCTTTTCTGGCGGGGGTCCAGGGGATCATCATCGAAAAGCCCGGGTCGAGTTCCCACGCCGCAAGGCTGGTCGAACAGCTCAAAATTCCTGTAGTCTGTGACCTCCAAGACGCCACCAGACTTCTCGAGAACGGCCAGACGGTGAGCATCGACGGAGCAAACGGGCACATTGTCTACGGCACCAACACTTTGCAATGACCCTTAAGAGAACCATCGTCATCGGTGGCGGCGCCGCCGGACTGTTCGCCGCCGGCCGAGCCGCCCAACTGGGTGCAGAGGTCATTCTTCTTGAAAAAATGGCCCGAACCGGCCGAAAGATCGGGATCAGCGGCAAGGGGCGCTGTAACCTGACCAACACCGCCAAACTGGAAGATTTCCTCACCAGATTCGGCAGGAACGGCCGTTTTCTCCGCCAGTGTTTCCAGCTGTTCTTTCACCCCGAACTGACCCGGTTTTTTACTGAGCAAAACCTGCCGCTGGTCGTGGAGAGAGGCGGCAGGGTATTTCCTGCCAGTGGCCGCGCCCTCGACGTGGTTCGGGTGTGCAACGACTGGCTGGAAGAGAACGGGGTAACCATACGTCGCAACACCCCGGCATCGGCGATTATCGTCGACGGCGGTACGGTATCCGGAGTGAAAGCCCTCGGCACAACCCTGACCTGCGGCAATGTTATTCTCGCCACCGGCGGCAAATCCTATCCTCGGACCGGTTCAAGCGGTGACGGCTATCGTCTTGCCGCAACTCTCGGTCACCACATTGTCGACCTCTGTCCCGCCCTGGTCCCTCTGGAGTGTGCCGACCAGCGGATCCGCCGCCTGGCCGGGCTTGAACTGCGCAATGTTGAACTGAGGGTTTTTATCGACGGCACGCGGCGGGTAAAGGCCTTTGGCGAGATGGCCTTTACCGCCACCGGCCTGGGTGGGCCGCTGATTCTAACCTTGAGCGGAGCAATCGTCAAGGCACTGGATCAGGGGAAAAAAGTCGAACTGGCCATCGACCTCAAACCGGTCCTTGACCCGGCAAAACTTGATGCCCGTATTTGCCGGGATCTCCAGAGCAGGCAGGGGGAGCCGGTGGCGACACTCCTCGGCGGCCTTCTGCCCCGACAACTGATCCCGCTCTGCCTGGAGTGCTGCGAATTGCCTGAAGATCTTGATACCCGACAGTTCCCCGGCAAGGCACGCAGCCGGTTGGTTCACTGGCTGAAGGACTTCCGGATTCCGGTCAGCGGATACCGATCCTGGGACGAGGCGATCATCACCGCCGGTGGAGTGAGCCTGAAAGAGGTCGACCCGCGAACCATGGAATCAAAGCTTGTCAGGGGCCTGTTTTTCGCCGGGGAGATCCTCGATCTGCAGGCCGATACCGGCGGCTACAACCTCCAGGCAGCTTTCTCCACCGGCTGGCTGGCCGGCTCATCGATACATTGACGAGCTAGAACAGGGTTGAACGAAACTCCTCGAAGACCGTCTCGATGGGGATGGCAAAGCCAATCCCGTCAGCACCGCGAAGGACCATGGTATTCACCCCACGGACGTAGCCGTGCTCGTCGATCAACGGTCCGCCGCTGTTGCCGGGGTTGATCGCCGCATCGGTCTGCAGATAGAGCGGACCACCCTCATGCTGCCGGCGATGGCCGGAAAAAACCCCGAAGGTAACGGTATGGCGCAGGCCAATCGGACTGCCCACGGTATACACCTTGTCACCCTGCTGCAGAGGAATCGCCGGCGGCGCCTGTTCGAGAAACTCCCACTCCCCGGAAAAAAGTGACAGCAGGGCCAGGTCATAGCGGTCGCTAAGCAGAAGATAGTTGGCAATGTGCTCACTGCCGTTAGCTAAAACGATTCGGATATCCGACGGTTGAGCTTTTTGCTCAAGGATGGCCAGACGCTGCTCTCGTGCCTCCTGTTCAGGCAGCAGCCGGCGCAGCTCCTCCTCCCGGCTCTCGATGAGTATGACCAGCTG